>NZ_JAGXKC010000037.1:0-35553 GCF_019091045.1 Stenotrophomonas sp. GbtcB23
AGTCCTTCCCGAAACTCCGATGGGTCTTCTTCACCGCTGGACGCATAGTTGTCAATGGCAGGAACATCCGACGAGCCTTCGATCGGGCCTGCGCGGGGGTAGTCACGGAGCGGGTAAAAGCGCGTGTACGCCTTCCCGCCCACCAGATCCGGTGCATCCACGAACGTCAGGAACCGCGTCTCCTCCTGCGCGCCAGTGGCCTTCAGCAGCGCACCTGCGCCAGTGAACTCCCAGCGGCAGATCCCACGCCCGTAGTAATCCTGGTCCTTCATGCGGTCCAGATACACAGTGCCTTGGTATTCCTCGTCGGAGATGCGGGTCAGCTCCAGTGGCTCCTGGCTGGTGATGCGCGATGCTGTGCCCGTGACCGTTTCGATGTTGCCGCACTGGTCTTCATTGATGACGTCGTACTGGGCGGTCCCGCGGACATGCTGGAACGCGCCGGGTGCGCCATGGAGACGCAGCGTGATCTGGTATGCCTTGACCGGTGCTGGGTTGAGGGTGGCAAGCCCACGCCCACCGGCAGCGACATCGGCTTCGGCGTTGGACAGGTCATGGCTCATGGCAGGCTCCGAACGGTTACAGGCCGTCATCAATACGGCGGTCAGGCAGAACAGGGTCAGTCGCTTCAAGGTGGCACTCCAGCCAGGCGTTCGCGTACAGGGCCGCGCAGCGAATCATCGGGGCGAACGAGACAGATCGCCGGTACCCCGATGCTAGCAGGACAGGCCGATTCGCCTGTGTGTACTGGTCACGGTTCCGACCGAAGGCTAGTCGCTCTCGATATCGCTCGGCGGCCCGGCGCGACAGGCCAGTACCAACTGCGTGACGGCATCGGCACTCATTGGCCGGGCCAGGTAATACCCCTGCGCCTCGTTGCAGTCCCACAGCCGCAGCAGCGACAGTTCGGACTCATGCTCCACACCCTCGGCCACGGTGCGATAGCCCAGCTGCTGGGCGAGCCGGATGATGGCCTCCACCTTCAGCCGCGCGGTGCGCGAGCGCGCCAGGCCGGTGACCAGGCTCTGGTCGACCTTGATGTGGCTGATTGGCACTTCGCTCAGGTACCCGAAGTTGCTGTAACCACTGCCGAAGTCGTCGATGGCGATGCGCACGCCGGCGGCGGCCATCGCGCGCAGCTGGGGCAGCGCGGCGGGGTGGCTGTGCAGCCACTGGCCTTCGGTGATCTCTACTTCAATCTGTGAGGGCACCAGCCCGTTCGCCTGCAGGCGCTCGGCCATGCCGGTCCACAGGTTGGCGTTATCGAAATCGCGGGGGGACAGGTTGATCGACAACGTGAATCCCGGCAGCAGCTGCTGCCAGCGCGCCGCCTGCGCGAACGCGTGCTCGATCACCCATTGGCTGAGCGCCGGCATCAGCGCCGTGCACTCCAGCACCGGAATGAACTCACCCGGGGTGATGGGTCCCAGCATCGGGTGGGTCCAGCGCAGCAACGCTTCGGCCGACACCGGCTGGCCATCGCGAAGGTCATAGCGCGGCTGGTAGACCAGGCTGAACTGGTCCTGGGCCAGCCCGCGCGCGGCATCCGAGGCGAGCCGGTAGCGGCGGCGCAGGTGCGCATCGCGGTCGGCCGAGTACCAGCACAGGCACGCGTCGGTCTGGAGTGCGTGGTTCAAGGCCACCATGCATTTGCGCACCAGGTCGCCGGCTTCATCCGGATCGGCACGGAAATCGCACAGCCCGGCGTGGAACTGCGGCGACATTGGAATGCTGCCGACCATCAACGGCCGCCGCATGCGCTCGCGCAGCCGCTGCATCAACGCCTCGACCTGCGCGTGGTCGTGGTTGCGCACCACAAAGGCGAACCGGGTGGAGGCCACGTGGTAGACCTGCACGTCGTCGGTCAGCACTTCCTGCACGCGCAGCGACGCCTGCCGGAGCAGGGATTCCACCGGTTTGAGGCCCAACGCCTGGCCGGCGTCATTGGCGCTCTGCAGGTCGAACACATCCAGCAGCACGCCGGTGAACTGGCTGCCACCGTCCTGGCGGCCGAGCACGCTCAGGTCGGCCTGGAACTGCTGGCGGTTGGGCAGCCCGCTGATCGGCTCGCGCCGGCCCAGCGACATCTTCAGTTCCATCTGGTTGACCACGATCCGCGCCAGGGTCTGCAGCTGGCGCTGCTCGTCGGCGGTCAGCACGCGCGGGGTGCGGTCCATCAGGCACAGCGTGCCCAGCGCGATGCCGTTTCGGGTCACCAGTGGCGCGCCGGCGTAGAAGCGCATCTGCTCGGGGCCGGCCACCAGCGGGTTGTCGTGGAAGCGGGGGTCCTGGCGCAGGTCTTCGATCTGCAGGATCCCGCTGGACTGCAGCGCGCACGAGCAGATCGAGTGGTGGCGGTCGGTGCGTTCCAGCGCCAGCCCGACCCGCGAGATGAAGCGCTGCGAGTCGGCGTCGACGATGGAGATCAGCGCAATGGCGGTGCCGAAGGTAAACGCCGCCAGTTCGGTGACCGGGTCCAGCGAGCGCCCCAAGGCGGGATCCATCACGTTGAGCGCTTCGATCAGCGCAATGCGTTCCAGATCCTGGCTGCGGTCGAGCATTCCGTGCGTCCTGTCAAACGGAGTACGCAGGTACTATCCCGCCGCGTTTGCAGTGCCGGTGTGAAGTGCGCCGTTCAGGTATGAAGCATTCACCTCGGCGCGCATCAGGTCGCCGGCGACGATTCCTTCAACAGCGTCATCAATTGCTTGAGCCGGTAGGGTTTCGGCAGGAATTCAACATTATCGGGAAGCGGCGGCAACTGGGAGCGCGCATAGCCGGACGACAGGATCATCCGGGCGTTCGGCAGGGCATTGGCGACATGCGCGCTCAGTTCCAGGCCGCTCATGCCTTCGGGCATGTTGATGTCGCTGAACACGACATCGAAACCGCCGTTCAGGTCGATCAATTGAACGGCCGACGGGCCGTCGGTCGCCGTATGCACATCGATGCCGAAATCACGCAGCGCCTGTCCGATCAGCTCGCGCAGGTCTTCCTGGTCTTCGACCATCAACACACGAAGGGGCTCAGACATGCGCGACTTCCTCTAGGGCAGGTAACAACAAACGGACAGTGGTGCCGCGTCCGGGGGCGGTCTGTACATCGACGAAACCGTCGCACTGGGACACGAAGCCAAATACCTGGCTCAGGCCCAGACCGCTGCCCTTGCCGACTTCCTTGGTGGTGAAGAACGGTTCGCTGGCACGCTCGGCCACATCCGGGGGCATGCCATTGCCGTGGTCCGTCACCGCGATGGCCACATAGCGGCGCTGCGTGGGGTTGGCCAGGTCCGGGGCCAGGCGGTGTTCGGCCGTGGCACTGATGGTGATGGTCCCGCCCTGCGGCATGGCCTCGCAGCTGTTGAGCAGCAGGTTCAATACAGCGGTATGCAACTGTACGCCATCGGTGGTGATTCGAGGTAGGTCGAAAGGCACTTCCAGACGCAGCCGGATGTTGTCCGGGCAGGCCCGCTGCAGCACCGGAAGTTCCTGTTCGAACAGCCGCGCTACCTGCAAAGGCTCGCGTACCAGGGTCTGGTCGGCCGAGAACGCCAGCAGCTGGCGGGTCAGCAGCGAGCCCCGGTCGGCGGCGGCCTGGGCCATTTCGGTCAGTTCGCGGGTGCGCGCATCGGCGCCGGGGCGCAGCGAGATCAGGTCAAGCGCGTTGCCGATGGTGGTCAGCAGATTGTTGAATTCGTGCGCCAGCCCACGCGTGAGCCGGCCCACGCCCTCGAACTGCTGCAACTGCTCGCGTGCACGCTGGGCGTCCTGCAGCAGGCGCTGGGCGTGGTAGCGCTCGGTGACGTCCTGGGTGACCTTGACGAAGCCGAGCAGGGCGCCGTCCTGGCGCACGGCTTCGATCACCTCGCTGGCGCGGAAGCATTCGCCGCTGCGGCGCACCCGCCAGCCTTCGCCAGCGTAGCGGCCATGCTGCTCGGCTTGGCCGAGGGTGTGTTCGGCGGTGCCGGAGGCGCGTTCGTCGGGGGCGTAGAACAGCCGCACGTGCTGCCCCATGACTTCTTCGGCGGAATAGCCCTTGACCCGCTGGCAGCCCCGGTTCCAGCTGCGGATGCAGCCTTGAGCGTCTAGCAGGTAAATCGCGTGATCGGATACGTGATCGATCAACAGCTGCAACTGCAGACGATCATCAGCAAGCGGCGCGATATCGGTGACTGCCTGGACCACGGCGGCGGTTTTACTCCCCTTTAAGGGGCTGAACCGTAGAAGTCGGGATGTGAAGATAGTGTCAACATTGGTTCTGAACACGTCGCCATTTGGCGTATAACGCCCGAATTCACAGTTCGGTTAACATCGAACCCCTTTTCACCCTGGAACCGTGTGCATGAATGCAGCGCCAACCGCTCGCGATCGCTGGATCTGGCTGGCATCGGCCGGCCTGATGGCCTTCACCATCGGCCTGGAGCTGGTGGTGCCGCTGGGCTATGCGGTGTGGCTGACGTACTTCATCGCGGTGGGCGTCACCCTGTTCCAGCGCCGGCTGGAGGTGCCGCTGCTGGTCGCTGCCGGCTCGTGCATCCTGCTGGTCGTCGGGTACCACCTGGCCCCGGCGAGCACCAATTCCGCATTTTCATTCGTCAACCGCACCATTGGCGGGATCTGCTTCCTGTTGATGGCGTTGACGGTGATCAAGGCCATCCAGGCCCGGCGTACGGCCGCCGATGCGCTGTGGCTGCAGGAAGGCGAGAACGCGGTGACGGTGAGCCTGCGCGGGGATCCGGAACCGCGCACGCTGGCCGACGAAGCCATGCGCACGCTGTGCGCGCAGCTGAACGCGGATGTGGGTGCGGTCTATCGCCTGCAGGGCGAACGCCTGGTGCTGGTTGGCGGCGCGGCGCTGCCGCCGCACCTGCCCGATTCCCTGATGGCGTCTGCCGGGCAGTGGGGCGAAGTCCTGCGACAGGGCCAAGCCCGTCGGCTGGAAGAAAGCGAAAGCCTGCTTGAGATTGAAACCGCGCTGGGCCGCACCCCCGTGCACCAGCGCCTGCTGGGACCGATCACCGCTGATGGCGCGGTGATCGGGTTGATCGAGCTGGGGCGCGCGGGCGTGTCCCCGGCGCGTTCACTGGAACTGGAACTGCTGTTGCAGTGCGCCGAGCCGATCGGCATGGCGCTGCGCACCGCACTGCTGCGCGCGCAGCTGGTGGAGCTGCTGGAAGAAACCCAGCGCCAGAGCGAAGAGCTGCAGACCCAGCAGGAAGAGCTGCGGGTGGCCAATGAAGAGCTGGAAGAACAGAGCCGCAGCCTGCTGCACTCGCAGGCCAACCTGGAACAGCAGCAGGCCGAGCTGGAACAGACCAACGTGCAGCTGGAAGAGCGCACCCATGAACTGGAATCGCGCCAGCAGGCGCTGCTGATCGCGCAGGGTCAGCTGGTGCAGAACAGCCGCGAACTGGAGGCCAGTTCGCGCTACAAGTCCGAGTTCCTGGCCAACATGTCGCACGAGCTGCGCACCCCGCTCAACAGCGCGCTGATCCTGGCCAAACTGCTGGCCGACAACAAGGACGGCACGCTGACCGCCGAACAGGTCAAGTACGCGCAGGCCATCCACTCGTCCAACAACGACCTGCTGGCGCTGATCAACGACATCCTGGACCTGTCGCGCATCGAAGCCGGGCATGTCGAACTGGCCGAAGAAAACCTGGCGGTGTCCAGCGTGCTGCAGCGCCTGAAGGAGACCTTCGAGCCGCTGGCCGCGCAGAAGGGCCTGGCGCTGGACATCCGCGCCGACACCGATGCGCCCAGCCAGCTGGTGGCCGACGGCCAGCGCCTGCAGCAGATCCTGAAGAACCTGCTGGCCAACGCGGTCAAGTTCACCGAACACGGCAGTGTCTCGCTGGTGGTGCGCGGCAACGGGGCAGGGCGCATCCAGTTCGCGGTGACCGATACCGGTATCGGCATTCCGCAGGCGCAGACCGACGTGATCTTCGAAGCGTTCCGCCAGGCCGATGGCAGCACCCGGCGCCGTTACGGCGGCACGGGCCTGGGCCTGTCGATCTCGCGCGACCTGGCCGCGCGCATGGGCGGCAGCATTTCCGTGTCCAGCGAGCCCGGTCGCGGCAGCTGCTTCACCCTGGACCTGCCGCTGGCGGCGGGTACTGCGACGGCAGCGCCGATGGCGGCGCCTGACGTGCGCCCGGCGCCGGCCGCCAAGCCGGCCGCACCGGCGCCGCTGTTCGGCAGCGCGCATGACGCGTCCGCCGCTGCCCCTTCGCCGCGCGTGGTGGATGACCGTGGCCGCCGCAGCCGCGCCGGGCGCATGATCCTGGTGGTCGAGGACGACGTGACCTTCGCCGAGGCGCTGGTGGGCATGGCCCATGAGCTGGACTTCGACTGCGTGGTCGCGCAGACCGCCGAAGAAGCCCTCGCGCTGGCCGCCGAGCTGCGCCCCAACGGCGTGCTGCTTGATATCGGCCTGCCCGATGTGTCCGGCCTGAGCGTGCTGGAGCGGCTCAAGCGCGACCCGGCCACCCGGCATATCCCGGTGCACGTGGTCTCCGGGCTGGAACGCTCGCAGGTGGCGATGGAGCTGGGCGCGATCGGGTATGTGATCAAGCCTGCCACGCGCGAACGCCTGGTCGAGGCGATCCAGCAGCTGGAAGCCACCAGCGAGCGCGACGTGCGCCGCCTGCTGATCGTCGAGGACGACAGCGCGCTGCGCTCCAACCTGCAGCTGCTGCTGGGCCGCGACCAGCTGGAAATCACCGCGGTGGGCAGCCTCGCTGAAGCAAAGGCCGAACTGGGCACCTCCACCTTCGACTGCATGGTCACCGACCTGGCGCTGCCCGACGGCACCGGCTACGACCTGCTCGAATACATGGCCGGCAACGAGGCGGTCGCCTTCCCGCCGGTCATCGTCTACACCGGGCGCGCACTGACCCGCGACGAAGAGCAGCGCCTGCGCCGCTATTCCAAGAGCATCATCATCAAGGGCGCGCGCTCGCCCGAGCGCCTGCTCGATGAAGTGACCCTGTTCCTGCACAGCGTGGAAGCCTCGCTGCCCAGCGACCAGCAGCGCCTGCTGCGCGAAGCGCGCCGCCGCGATGCGGTGCTGGACGGGCGTACCGTGCTGCTGGCCGAGGACGACGTGCGCAACATCTTCGCCCTGTCCAGCGTGCTGGAGCCGCTGGGAGTGAAGCTGGAAATCGCCCGCAACGGTCGGGAAGCCCTGGACAAACTGGGCCCTGACATCGACCTGGTGCTGATGGACATCATGATGCCGGAGATGGACGGGCTGACCGCAATGCGCGAAATCCGCCGCGACAACCGCTGGCGCGACCTGCCGATCATCGCGCTGACCGCCAAGGCCATGCCCGATGACCGCGAGCATTGCCTGCAGGCCGGTGCCAACGATTACATCGCCAAGCCCATCGACGTGGACAAGCTGGTCTCGCTGTGCCGCGTGTGGTGTTCGCGCCGATGAACGACGCCGAGCTGTTCGACCTGGAGTTGCGGCTGCTGTTGGAGGCCGTATACCAGCGCTACCACTACGACTTCCGCGACTACGCGCTGGCGTCGCTGCGCCGGCGCATGCGCCACGCCATGGCCCGCTTCGAGTGCGACAACATGGGCGCGCTGCAGCACCGGCTGCTGCATGAGCCGGAGACCTTTGCGCTGGCCATGCAGTACTTCACCGTGCAGGTCTCGGAAATGTTCCGTGACCCGGCCTACTTCCGCATGCTGCGCGAGCACGCCATCCCGGTGCTGCGCACCTATCCGTCCATCAAGCTGTGGATCGCCGGCTGCAGCACCGGCGAGGAAGTGTGGTCGCTGGCGATCCTGCTGCAGGAAGAAGGCCTGCTGGACCGCGCCATCATCTACGCCACCGACATCAACCCCGATGCGCTGGAAGCCGCCGAAACCGGCGCGTTCGCGCTGGACCGGATGGCCCAGTTCAGCCGCAACTACCTGGAGGCGGGCGGCACCGGTTCGTTGTCGGATTACTACAGCAGCGGCTACGGCAGCGTAGTGTTCGACCGCCGGCTCAAGCGCAACATCGTGTTCGCCGACCACAGCCTGGCCACCGACACCGTGTTTTCCGAAGTACACCTGGTGTCGTGCCGCAACGTGCTGATTTACTTCCAGCGCGCCCTGCAGGACCGCGCCATTGGCCTGTTCCATGAGGCGCTGGTGCACCGTGGCTTCCTCGGCCTGGGCAGCAAGGAATCGCTGCAGTTCGGCGAGCACGCTGATGAATTCGAAGCCTGCGCGCGCGAACAGCGCCTGTACCGGAAGCTGGCCTGATGGACGCCACGGTCGAGCAGCCCGAGTTCGAGGTCATCGTGGTCGGCGCCTCCGCCGGCGGCGTGAGCGCGCTGCAGCAGCTGCTGGCCGCGCTGCCGGCGGACCTGCCGATGCCGGTGCTGGTGGTGCTGCACCTGCCACGTGACCGCCCGAGCCGGATCGCCGACCTGCTCGGCCTGCGTTGCCCGCTGGCGGTATGCGAAGCCGAGGACAAGCAGCCGCTGGCGCCCGGTACGGTGACCTTCGCGCCGCCGGACTACCATCTGCTGGTCGAAAGCCGCAGCACCCTGGCGTTGTCGGTGGACGCGCCGGTGCTGTTCTCGCGGCCGGCGATCGACCCGCTGTTCGAAAGCGCCGCCGAGGTGTTCGGCAGTGGCGTGCTCGCCATCCTGCTGACCGGGGCCAGCAATGATGGCAGCGCCGGCGTTGCCGCGGTCCGCAGCGCCGGTGGGCAGGCCTGGATCCAAAGCCCCGATGATGCCTATTCCCCGATCATGCCGGCGGCTGCGCTGGCACATGCCGGCGCCGATGCGGTGCTGACGCTCACCTCCCTATGCTCGCGCATGAAAGGCCTTGCCCGATGAACCTTATCGAGTCCACCACGACGCCGGCCACCGAGCGCGTGAACCTGCTCATCGTCGATGACGTCCCGCAGAACCTGGTCGCCATGGAGGCGCTGCTGCGCCGCGACGGCCTGGACATCCTGTGCGCGGCCTCGGGTGCCGAAGCGCTGGAACTGCTGCTGGAACACGAAGTGGCGCTGGCGCTGCTGGACGTGCACATGCCGGAGATCGACGGTTTTTCGCTGGCCGAGCTGATGCGCGGTTCGCAGCGCAGCCGCGACGTGCCGATCATCTTCCTGACCGCCTCGCCGAACGACCCGGTGCGCGCCTTCAAGGGCTACGAAAGCGGCGCGGTGGATTTCCTGCACAAGCCGATCGAGCCGCAGGTGATCATGAGCAAGGTCAATGTGTTCATCGAGCTCTACCAGCAGAAGCAGCTGCTCAAGGCGCGCAACCAGGCCCTGGAGCACGCGCTCAAGCTCAATGAAACCATGATGGCGGTGCTCACCCACGACCTGCGTACGCCGTTGTCGGCGATCCTGCTGTGCGCCGACAAACTGTCGCTGGACCTGCCCGACGACCCGTCCGCACAGCAGACCCTGGTGCACCTGGAAAACAGCGCGGTGCGCATGGCGCGGATGGTCGAGCAGCTGCTGGATTTCTCGCGGATCCGTAGCGGTGGCCTGCGCCTCCAGACCGAGGAATGCGACCTGGCCGAGGTGGCCGCCGTGGTGGTCAACGAGGTCGGCCGCGCCCACCCGAAGGCGAAGATCGAGCTGCAGGTGGAGGGCGACACGCGCCTGCAGGGCGATCCGGACCGGCTGGCGCAGCTGCTCTCCAACCTGATCGGCAACGCGGTGCTGCATGGCGGCGATGCGCCGGTGCAGGTGCTGGTGCGTGGCCTTCCCGGCGATTCGCTGCGGCTGCAGGTGCGCAATGCCGGGCAGATTCCCGAAGCGCTGCTGCCGCGCCTGTTCGAGCCGTTCAAGGCCAGTTTCCACGACAGCCGCGGGCTTGGGCTGGGGCTGTTCATTGCCCACGAGTTCGCCCGGGCGCATGGGGGGTTGCTGTCGGCGCGGAACCTGGAAGGGGCGGTGCTGTTCGAGACCGGGTTGCTGCGTCGGGCGGACTGAGCCTGGCCGGTCTGCCATGACGGGCAGGGCCCGTCACTACGGTAAACTGGAGGCATGTCGCCTTCCCGTGCCAAGACCGCCACCCCGCTGATCGATGCCCAGGTGCACGTGGAGGGGTTCGTGCAGGTGCGCGAGGCGCGCCGCTCGGAGCTGGTCGAAGACTACGTGGAGCTGATCGCGGACCTGATCGCCGATGGCCGCGAGGCACGCCAGGTGGACATCGCCACCCGCCTGGGCGTTGCCCAGCCCACGGTGGCCAAGGCGCTCAAGCGCCTGGTCAAGGAAGGCTGGGCGATCCAGCGGCCGTACCGGGGCGTGTTCCTGACCCCGGCCGGCGAACAGCTGGCGGTGGAAATGCGCGCCCGCCACCAGACCGTGGAGCGTTTCCTGCTGGCGCTGGGCGTGGATGCCGATTCGGCCCGACGCGATGCCGAAGGGATTGAACACCATGTCAGCGAGGCCACCCTGGCGGCCTTCGACGCATTCCTGCGCAAGGCCGATGGTCGTGGTTGAGCGCCTGCCGCCGCCTCCGCCGCTGGGCGTGCCGGTGCACGACCAGGACGAATACTGGATGCAGCACGCATTGGGCCTGGCTGCACGCGCCGAGCGCGAGTTCAACGAGATCCCGGTCGGTGCGGTGCTGGTGGGGGCCGACGGCACGCTGCTGGGTGAAGGCTGGAACCTCAACATCGCCGACCACGACCCGAGCGCCCACGCCGAGATCGTGGCGATGCGCCAGGCGGGCAGGGCGCTGGCCAACCACCGCCTGCTGGGCAGCACCCTGTACGTGACGCTGGAGCCGTGCGCGATGTGCGCGATGGCAGTGGTGCATGCGCGGGTGGCGCGGCTGGTGTATGCGGCCACCGATCCCAAGACCGGGGCCTGCGGCAGCGTGTTCGACCTGCTCGGCGACGCGCGCCACAACCACCGCGTGGAACTGCACGGCGGGGTGCTCGCCAAGGAAGCCAGTACGCGGCTGACCAATTATTTCCGGGCCAAACGCGGCAAGCCGCCGCTGCTGCTGGAATGATTTCACGGCCGGGCCACGCCGCGAAGGCGGTATCATGTCGCATTACACTCTGCACAAGGGCATGACATGGCGGACAACGGCGCCGAAGGCGAACGACTGATCTGGATCGACCTGGAAATGACCGGTCTGGATACCGACAACGATTCGATCATCGAGATTGCCACCGTCGTCACCGATGCGCAGTTGAACGTGCTGGCCGAGGGCCCGGAGTTCGCCATCCACCACCCGGTGGAGCGCCTGGAAGCCATGGACGAATGGAACCGCAACCAGCACCGCCGTTCCGGGCTGTGGCAGCGCGTGGTCGACAGCCAGGTGACCCTGGCGCAGGCCGAAGCGCAGACGGTGAATTTCCTGGCGCAGTGGATCAAGGCCGGCGCCTCGCCGATGTGCGGCAACTCGATCTGCCAGGACCGCCGTTTCCTGCACCGTGAAATGCCGCGCCTGGAGAAGTACTTCCACTACCGCAACCTGGACGTGTCCACGGTGAAGGAGCTGGCCCGGCGCTGGGCACCGACGGTGGCCGCCGGCGTGGGCAAGACCTCCAGCCATACGGCGCTGAGCGACGTGCACGATTCCATCGCCGAACTGCGCCATTACCGGCAGTTCATGGGGGCGCTGTCCGGCCTGCCGGTGGCCTGACCTCCTGAACGTTTCACGTCCCCGTGGTCCGGCCAACGGCCGGGGCTGCCGTCGTGCTTCATTCAATCTGCGGGCGGTATGATCCGGGCATGAGCCATATCGTCCGTATCGTACCGCCGCCGCTGGAAGCACAGATCCTGCCGACCTCGCAGGACTGGGCCGACCTGCAACGGGCGGTGGGCCTGCTGGAATCGCCCACGCTCACTGCCAAGATGGCCAACCTGATCGGTTCGCCGCTGGAGTTCGCGGTGAAGAAGCTGCCGCAGTCGGTGTCGCGGCGCATCCACGGGGCGGTCGAGGCGGCGCTGTTCAAGTCGGCGCAGGCGGCGTTGTGGAGCATGGACAACACCCCCGGCAAGGCCGCATCCACGCGCTGGCACAAGCTGGCGGCCGCCACCACCGGTGCGCTGGGCGGCGCGTTCGGCTTCACCGCGCTGTTCCTCGAGCTGCCGGTGTCGACCACGATCATGATGCGCTCGGTCGCCGACGTCGCGCGCAGCGAAGGGTTCGACCTGAGCGAGATGGGCACCCGCCACGCTTGCCTGGAAGTGTTCGCGCTGGGCGGCAACTCCGGCCAGGACGACGCCAGCGAGACCGGCTACTACATCACCCGTGGTTTCACCGCCGAAGTGATGCGCCACCTGTCGGCCGAGCTGGCCGGCGCTGCGGTGGGCGGCGGTGGCGTGATGATCGGCCTGACCCCGAAGGAAGCCGGCAAGTGGCTGGCCAAGATCGTTGAAAAGGTCGCCGCCCGCTTCGGCGTGGTGGTTACCGAGAAGTTCGCCGCCCAAGCGGTGCCGATCATCGGCGCCGTAGCCGGTGCCACCCTGAACACCATGTTCACCGACTACTACCAGGACATGGCGCGCGGCCACTTCATCGTCCGCCGGCTGGAAAAGCAGTACGGCTACGAAACCGTGCGCGCCGCCTACAACCAGCTCGCAGGCGAAACCCCGTAGCGACACGCCATGCGTGTCCCAGGCGGTCCTGGCGTTCGATCATTGCACCCACGGCACAACTGTTTTGCCGCCATGGCGCTTTTTGCCGCGTTGGGTCGTCCCCATCCTTGGGCCAGTCGATTACCAAGGACCTCCCCCATGCTGTTTACCCCCTACCGCCTCGGCCCGCTGACCCTGCCCAACCGCATCGTCATGCCGCCGATGACCCGCTCCCGCGCGGCCAGCGGCAACGTCGCCACCCCGCTGATGGCCCAGTACTACGCCCAGCGCGCCTCGGCCGGCCTGATCGTCAGCGAGGGCACCCAGATCAGCCCGCAGGGGCAGGGCTACGCCTGGACTCCCGGTATCCACGATGACGCCCAGGTCGCCGGCTGGCGCGGCGTGACCGACGCGGTGCACGCCGCCGGCGGCCGCATCTTCGCCCAGCTCTGGCACGTAGGCCGCGTTTCGCACGTGGACCTGCAGCCCAACGGCGCCGCACCGGTTTCGTCCTCGGCCCTGCAGGCCGAAGGCGTCAAGGTCTTCGTCGACGTCGCCGGCACCGGCCCACAGGGCGGGGTAGGCGAGATGGTCCAGCACTCCATGCCGCGCGCCCTGGACATCAGCGAAATCCCGCAGATCGTGCGCGACTACGCGCTGGCCGCCCGCCGCGCCATCGACGCCGGCTTCGACGGCGTTGAGCTGCATGGCGCCAACGGGTATCTGATCAACCAGTTCATCGATTCGCAGGCCAACCAGCGCACCGACGGCTACGGTGGTTCGCTGCAGAACCGCCTGCGTTTCCTGCGCGAAGTGGCCGAAGCAGTCGCCGCCGAAGTGGGCGCTGACCGCCTCGGCGTGCGCCTGGCCCCGCTGACCACCCTGCAGGGCGCGGTCGACGACACCCCGCAGGCCACCTACCTGGCCGCCGCGCACATCCTGGACAGCATCGGTGTGGCCTACCTGCACATCGCCGAAGCGGACTGGGAGGACGCCCCGGTGATGCCGGTGGCGTTCAAGGAAGCGCTGCGGATGATCTATCGCGGCACCCTGATCTATGCCGGCAAGTACACCGTCGAGCGCGCCGAAGAAGCGCTGGCCAAGGGCTGGGCCGACCTGATCGGCTTCGGCCGGCCGTTCATCGCCAACCCCGACCTGCCGCTGCGCCTGCAGCACGGCCTGGAATTGAACGCGCCGGACAAGGCAACGTTCTTCGGCGGCGCCGAAGCCGGTTTCACCGATTACCCCAGCGCCGAAACAATCGAAGCGTAGTGACACGCCACGCGTGTCAACGCGGAGCCTGAACACAAAAAACCCCGCCGAAGCGGGGTTTTTTGTTATCAGCCCTTGGCCTTGAGCTTGGCCAACCGCAGCCAGGTATCGACCACGGTGTCCGGGTTCAGCGACACCGACTCGATGCCTTCCTGCATCAGCCATTCGGCCAGGTCCGGATGATCGGACGGGCCCTGGCCGCAGATGCCCACGTACTTGCCCTTGGCGCGTGCCGACTTGATCGCCATCGACAGCAGCTTCTTCACCGCCGGGTTACGTTCGTCGAACAAGTGCGCCACGATCGACGAATCGCGGTCCAGGCCCAGCGTCAGCTGGGTCAGGTCGTTCGAACCGATCGAGAAGCCGTCGAAGATTTCCAGGAACTCATCGGCGAGCAGCGCGTTGGACGGCACCTCGCACATCATGATGATCTTCAGGCCGTTCTCGCCCTGCTTCAGGCCGTTCTGTTCCAGCACCTCGACGACCTTGCGGCCTTCTTCCAGCGTGCGCACGAACGGAATCATGACCCACAGGTTGTCCAGGCCCATCTCGTTGCGCACGCGCAGCACGGCCTTGCACTCCAGCGCGAAGGCGGCCGAGAAGCTCGGGTCGACATAGCGGCTGGCGCCGCGGAAGCCGATCATCGGGTTCTCTTCGTGCGGCTCGTAGCCGCTGCCGCCGATCAGGTTGGCGTACTCGTTGGACTTGAAGTCCGACAGGCGCACGATCACCGGGTTCGGCGCCACCGACGCGGTCAGCGTGGCAATGCCTTCGGCCAGGCGGTTGACGTAGAAGCTGACCGGATCGGCGTAACCGGCGATCTTCTCGTCGATCTTCTTCTTCGTGGCCGCATCCTGGCGGTCGTATTCCAGCAGCGCGTTGGGATGGATGCCGATGTGGCTGGCAATGATCATCTCCAGGCGGGCCAGGCCGATGCCGGCGTTCGGCAGCTGGCCGAAGTCGAAGGCACGTTCCGGGTTGGCCACGTTCATCATGATCTTCAGCGGCGCCGGCGGCATGTTGCCCAGGTCCGTGGTGGTGCGCTCGAAGTCCAGCTTGCCTTCATAGATGAAGCCGGTGTCGCCCTCGGCGCAGCTGACCGTCACTTCCTGGCCGTCCTGCAGCACCTGGGTGGCGTTGCCCGAGCCGACCACGGCCGGAACGCCCAGCTCACGCGCGATGATCGCCGCGTGGCAGGTACGGCCACCGCGGTTGGTGACGATCGCCGAAGCGCGCTTCATCACCGGCTCCCAATCGGGGTCGGTCATGTCGGCGATCAGCACGTCGCCCGGCTGCACGCGCGCCATGTCTTCCAGCGACTTGACCACGCGGGCCACGCCGGCACCGATCTTGGCACCCACCGCGCGGCCTTCGGCCAGCACCTTGCCGTCCTTCTGGTTCAGCGCGAAACGCTCGATCTGGGTGGCATGGCCACGCGACTTCACCGTTTCCGGGCGCGCCTGCACGATGAACAGCTTGCCGCTCACGCCGTCCTTGGCCCACTCGATATCCATCGGGCGGCCGTAATGCTTTTCGATGATCAGCGCCTGCTTGGACAGTTCCTGCACGTCCTCGTCGCTGATCGAGAAGGTATTGCGGATCTCCACCGGGGTGTCTTCGATGCGCACGCGCTCACCGGGCACGTCCGAATACACCATGCGGATCGCCTTGCTGCCCAGCGAGCGGCGCAGGATGGCCGGCTTGCCCGCATTGAGCGTGGGCTTGTAGACGTAGAACTCGTCGGGGTTGACCGCACCCTGCACGACCATTTCGCCCAGGCCGAAGCTGGAGGTCACGAAGACCACGTCGCGGAAGCCCGATTCGGTGTCCAGGGTGAACAGCACGCCGGACGAGCCCACGCCCGAGCGCACCATCAGCTGCACGCCGGAAGAGAGGAACACGTCTTCGTGCTTGAAGCCGTGGTGCACGCGGTAGGCGATGGCACGGTCGTTGTACAGCGAGGCGAACACTTCCTTGACCTTGTGCACGACATCGTCGGCACCGGTGACGTTGAGGAAGGTTTCCTGCTGGCCGGCGAAGGAGGCATCGGGCAGGTCTTCGGCGGTAGCCGAGGAGCGCACCGCCACGGCCACGTCGCCGCCGCCGTTTTCGTCGCACAGCTGCCTGTAGGCGCTGCGGATGTCCTGGTCCAGCTGCGGCTGCAGCGGCGCGTCGATCACCCAGCCGCGGATTTCCTTGCCGGCAGCGGTGAGCGCGGCGACATCTTCCACGTCCAGCGTGGCCAGCTTGTCGAAAATGCGCTTGGACAGATCGTTGTGCGCGATGAAGTCCTTGAAGGCTTCAGCGGTGGTTGCGTAACCGCCGGGGACGGATACCCCCAGACCGGCAAGATTGCCGATCATTTCGCCCAGCGACGAATTCTTGCCGCCTACGCGGGCCAGGTCGGCCAGGCGCAGTTCGTGCAACCACAGGATATTCTCGTTCAAGCGCGATGCTCCGTTTGGCCATCGCCCGAGGCGGGCTTGGATGGCCACGTCCGTAGGAAGAAGCCGATATGATGCCGGGCATACCGCCGTCGGCACAAGCTTGTATCGTCGGCCTTTTTAAGCTTCAGAGGGGGTAAATGGCGCATGTCGACGATCCGTCCGGTGTTTTACGTATCCGATGGAACCGGTATCACCGCTGAAACCATTGGGCATAGCCTCCTGACCCAGTTCTCCGGGTTCAGCTTCATCACCGATCGAATGTCGTTCATCGACGATCCGGAAAAGGCCCGCGAAGCCTGTGAACGGATCCGCGCGGCGGGGGAGCGCTACCAGGTCCGGCCGATCGTGGTCAGTTCCTGCGTGGACAGCGGGCTGAGCATGATCCTGGCCGAGAGCGGGGGGCTGATGCTCGACGTGTTCGCCCCCTTCATCGAGCCGCTGGAGCGCGAACTGGCCGTGAACCGCCATTCCCGGGTGGGCCAGGCGCACGGCATGGTGGACTTCGAGACCTACCACCGCCGCATCAACGCGATGAACTTCGCGCTGACCCACGACGACGGCATCGCCATCAACTACGACGATGCCGACGTGATCCTGGTGGCGGTGTCGCGGGCCGGCAAGACCCCGACCTGCATCTACCTGGCCCTGCATTACGGGGTGCGCGCGGCCAACTACCCGCTGACCGACGAGGACCTGGAGCAGGACCGCCTGCCGGCCCGCCTGCGGCCCTACCGCAAGAAGCTGTTCGGGCTGACCATCGACCCGGACCGGCTGCAGCAGATCCGCCAGGAGCGGCGCCCGAACTCGCGCTACGCCAACCTGGAGACCTGCCGGCGCGAGGTCGCTGCGGCCGAGACCATGTTCCGGATGGAGCGCATTCCCACCCTGAGCACCACCCATACCTCGATCGAGGAGATCTCGAGCAAGGTATTGACCACGCTGGGGCTGCAGCGCGAGTTGTATTAACGGAAGGCGTCACGACCAACGGTCGTGACCTACCGGCGCAGCGGGCGCGTCCCCACGTTTGATTCTTCAACGTGTAGGATCGAGACATGGCCCAGGCATCACCCCGCATCGAACGCATTCCCCGGCTCAGCCGCCTGAGCTGGCTGATGGGCCTGTATGCCGAGAACTACCGCCACCTGGTGCGGCTGTTCGAACCGGCCGGGCTGGAACCGGGCAGCTACGTGTCCTCGGTGGGGGATGGCCTGGATGTGCGGCTTGATGTCATCGAATGCCATCCCTACACGGTCGAACTGCGCCTGACCTATGACTTCGCCGACCCGGTGACCGGCCAGCCCGACCCGTCGGCCTATGTGCGCCTGTACCGCGATGCGCGCCAGGCCGAGACCACCCATTGCTACGTGGGCCGTCGCTGGCAGGACGTGGTGGGCATGTACCCGCCGCCGGCCGAGCTGATCAGCCACCGCATGCGCATGAACACCTTCCTGGGCAAGTGGCTGGAATACCTGGCCGAGCGCGGCCATGGCGTGGCCACCCTGCGCCGCGACCACAACGCGCTGGCGGCCCCGGCCGACACCCGCCGCGCCCAGGTGGCCGGCTGAGCGACCGGCCCGGCACGGATCGCGCATAATCGGCGATTGTGTCCTGCGAGCCGTTGCCTCCATGCCCTATACCCCGATCGTGGCCACGCTGGGCTACGTGCTGTCGCCCGATGGCCGCCAGGCCCTGATGATCCACCGCAACGCACGGCCGGGTGACCAGCACCTGGGCAAGTACAACGGACTGGGCGGCAAGGTCGAGCGCGACGAAGACGTGGCCGCCGGCATGCGCCGGGAAATCCTCGAGGAGGCCGGGATCGAGTGCGGCACCATGCGGATGCGCGGCACGATCAGCTGGCCCGGGTTCGGTAAACACGGCGAAGACTGGTTCGGCTTTGTGTTCGTCATCGACGACTTCACCGGCACGCCCCTGACCTCGAACCCGGAGGGCGCCCTGGAGTGGGTGGACGTGGACAAGCTGGAGACCCTGCCGTTGTGGGAAGGCGACCGCCAGTTCCTGCCGCTGGTGTTCGACGAGGACCCGCGCCCGTTCCATGGGGTGATGCCGTACCGCGACGGCACGATGCAGTCCTGGTCGTACACCCGGCTTTGACGATAGGCGCGGCTTATCCACAGGGGGTGTGGATGACCGGTGCGTAAGTTTGTGGATAACGCGCGGCGGCGACCAGCCCCCATGGCTGTCAAGATGGGTGGCTAAAAATTCGCCGCTGGTCAGCATCGCGTGAGCACGATGCGAAGGTCGGCAACCGTGAAGGCTGTCGCGGTTCGGCCCGGTCGCGGTACTCTTTCGGCATTGCCGCCCACCGAGCTTCCATGAAACGTCACTTCACGATGCTGCGCGAGTTCCACCTGGCCGACTGGTTCACCCTGGCCAACGCGTTCTGCGGTACCGGTGCGGTGTTTGCGGCCATGCGCTACCTGCAGGACGGCGAGCGCAGCTACCTGCTGTTCGGCATGGCGCTGATCCCGATGGCCTTCATCTTCGATGCGCTGGACGGGCGGATCGCGCGCTGGCGCAAGTCCAGCTCGACCCTGGGCCGCGAGCTGGACTCGCTCTCGGACGTGATCTCCTTCGGCGTGGCCCCGGCCGCGCTGGCCTATGCCTGTGGCATGCAGGGCGGCTGGGACTGGCTGGTCCTGAGCTACTTCGTCTGCTGCGGGGTGAGCCGCCTGGCCCGCTACAACGTGACCGCCGAAGCGTTGGCCGGCGATGGCGACAAGGTGCCGTACTTCGAGGGCACGCCCATTCCGACCAGCCTGGCGCTGGTGGTGGTGCTGGCCGTTGCCGCCAGCATGGGCGCGATCGGCCATGACCTGTGGCTCGGCCGCTGGCAGCTGGGGCCGTGGCAGCTGCACCCGCTGGTGCTGCTGTTCGCGCTGTCGGGTTCGCTGATGATCAGCAAGACCCTGCGCATTCCCAAGCCATGAATACCGCCGGCGGCGGCCACGACGCAGGCGACTTCGAGGCGCTGGCCCGGCAGTACTTCAGCGCCTGGGGCGATGCGCTGCGGCACGCCGCGGCCCCCACCGGGGGCGACACCACCGGCGCCGCGCCGGGCACCTGGCAGCAGACCATCGAGGGCTGGGCGCAGCTGATGTCCAACCCGGGCAACCGCCAGTCCGAGGACGCCGTGCACCGGTTCCGCGAGCAGGCCGGCGGCTGGTACGGCACCATGCAGCAGGTGGCCGCGCGTTTCGCCGGCCAGGACAGCAGCAGTGCCGATATCGCCCAGGCGTGGCGCGAGGCGGTGGAGGGGCAGGGCGACGGCCTGCTCAAGTGGATGCTGCAGGGCGCGCGCGGGCATACCCAGGCCGGTGGGCCGGATCTGCTGGCGCTGCTGGAACGGCTGCAGCAGGACCTCGGGCCGTGGCTGCAGAGCCCCGCGTTCGGGCCCGGTCGCGAACACCAGGCGCGCTGGCAGGCGCTGCTGCGCGCCCAGCAGGAGTACCAGGGCCACGCCCGTGACTACGTGGACCAGATCAAGCAGGCGCTGGACAATGCGTTCACCCTGTTCGAGCAGCGCCTTGCCGAGCATGAGCAGCCGGGCAACCAGCTGACCAGTGCACGCGCGATGTTCGACCTGTGGATCGAGGCGGCCGAGGAGGCCTACGGCAAAGTCGCGATGTCCGAACCGTTCCAGCAGGTCTACGCCGCGCTGGGCAACGCGCAGATGCGCCTGCGCGGCGCGGCGCAGCAGGAAGTGGAGCGGATCAGCGAGGCGTTCGGCCTGCCGACCCGCACCGAGATGGATGCCGCGCACCGGCGCATCACCGAACTGGAGCGGCTGGTACGGCGCATGGCGGCGGCAACCAGGCGCTCGCCGTCGCCCGCTGCCGGCACGCCGGAAAAGAAGCCTGCGAACAAGCCCGCGAAGAAGGCCGCGCCCAAGCCGCGTGCGCGCAAGGCGGCCCCATGAAGGGACCGCTGGGTTTCAATGCCGAAGACCTGCTGCAGGAAACGCTGTCCATGCAGCGCAAGCTGATGGATGGCCTGAAGCTGCTGCCGTCGGTGGAGGACGTGGATTACGGCGCCACCGCGCGCGAGGAAGTCTGGCGCGACGGCAAGGTCACGCTGTACCGCTTCGTCGGTGAGCAGGCGCCGGTGCAGCGCACCCCGCTGCTGATCGTGTACGCGCTGGTCAACCGCCCCTACATGGTCGACCTGCAGGCCGACCGGTCGCTGGTCCAGCGCCTGCTGGCGCTGGGGCACGACGTGTACGTGCTGGACTGGGGCTACCCGGACCGCTCCGAGCGCTACCAGACCCTGGAAGACTACCTGCTGCGCTATGTCGAGGGCGCCGTCGACCACCTGGTCGCCGCCAACGACGGCGCACCGGTCAACATGCTGGGCGTCTGCCAGGGCGGCGTGTTCGCGCTGTGCTACGCCGCGCTGCGCCAGCCCAAACTGGCCAACCTGATCACCATGGTGACCCCGGTGGATTTCCAGACCCCGGACAACATGCTCTCGCACTGGGCGCGGCAGGTGGACGTGGACCTGCTGGTGGACACGCTGGGCAACATCCCGGCCGACCTGATGAACGCCAGTTACCTGATGCTCAAGCCGTTCCGGCTCAACATCCAGAAGTACGTGGGGTTGCTGGACATCCTCGATGACAAGGCCGCACTGCAGGACTTCCTGCGCATGGAGAAGTGGATCTTCGATTCGCCCGACCTGGCCGGTGAGGCCTTCCGTGACTTCATCAAGCAGTTCTACCAGGGCAACGGCCTGATGCGTGACGGGGTGACGATCGGCGAGGAGCATGTCGACCTGCGCCAGGTCACCCTGCCGGTGCTGAACATCTACGCCGAGCAGGATCACCTGGTGCCGCCGGATGCCTCGCGCGCGATGGGCGCGCGGATCGGCAGCACCGACTACACCGAAAGCAGCTTCCGCGGCGGCCATATCGGCATCTACGTCTCCGGCCGCGCCCAGCGCGAAGTGCCGGGGACCATTTCGGCCTGGCTGGCGGAGCGCAGCTGATGGACATCCGAAAGAGCGCGTTGCTGGCCATCCTGCTGGCCGCCACCGCCGGCAGCGCGTCGGCAGCGCCCAGCGAGGCGGCCCGCCGCGAGATTGGCGCCCTGATCGGTGCGCTGGACGGCTCGTCCTGCCGCTTCCAGCGCAACGGCAGCTGGCACGATGCCGCCGAGGCGCGTGCGCACCTGCAGCGCAAGTACGATTACCTGCTGAAAAAAGACAAAGTGGATACCGCCGAGCAGTTCATCGAGCGTGCCGCCAGCCAGAGCAGCATCAGCGGCAAGGCGTATCGGATTGCCTGCCCGGGCCAGCCCGAGCAGACCGCGGCGGCGTGGTTCGGCGCGCGCCTGCAGGCGCTGCGCCAGCCGCGCTGAACCGGGCCGGTCCGCCGCTCCATTCAAAACGCATCGGCTACACACCCGCTGCGCTACCGTTCCCCCATTACCGTTGGAGGACCTCGCCATGAACACCACCGCCCCCCGCACGCTTTCGCGTTCGCTCAACGACCGCATGATTGCCGGGGTGATGGGCGGCATCGCCCACCGTTTCGGCTGGAGCCCGACCCTGCTGCGCGTCCTGTTCGTGCTGGTGTCGCTGGCGTCGGCGGCGTTCCCGGGCATCCTGGTGTACCTGGTGCTGTGGCTGCTGATCCCCAACGAGGCCGATTGAGCCTGCCGCCACCGGCGCTGCGCGCGCTGCAGGGGCTGGGGGCGGTCTGGACCGCGCCCAACACCCTGATCGGCGTGCTGGGCGGGCTGGCCGGCATGCTGGCCGGCGCGCGCCCGTACTGGAGCCGGCGCGACTGTGCGCTGGTGTTCCGAGAGTACCCTTGGGGGCCGGGCGGGGCGATCACCTTGGGCAACGTGATCCTGCACACCGGTGCCAGCCTGGAGATCCCCTGCCGCACCTATGCGCACCAGGCCGGACACTGCACCGAGCCCGTGATCGGCCTGCATGACCACGAACGCGCGCATGTCTACCAGTACCTGGTGCTGGGGCCGTTCTACCTGCCGGTGTACCTGCTGTGCGGTGGGGTGAGCGCGCGCAACCCGTTCGAGCGCGCGGCGGATCTGTACGCGCTGCACGGTCACGGCTGGTGGCCGTTAAAAAAACGGTAAGCAATGCGCCGGTAACGCGACGTCATCTGCATGCAAACAAACGTCATTAGCCTCCTGACACACCAGTCAGGTTGGGCGCGCTAAGCTGTGCCGGCAGTACCTGCATGACGTTTCTGGAGGAACACATCACATGGCAATCGTTCTTTATGTCGGTGGTAGCAAGGATGGCGACAAGGGCCTGGTGCCCCACGGCTTCACCAAATCACGTGCCGATACCGACATCGGCCCTGAGATCTACACCGAGCGCTTCATGGAACTGCAGGGCCTGGGCAGGGTCCGGGTGATGGCCCTGGAGTCGTTGCAGGATGAGGCGGTCAGGGTCCGCGCAGCCCAGCATTACCGGTAGATGCCGACCGCTGGTCGGCATGGGCATTTTTCGGGAATGTCAACGGGTTTCCCCCGCCGCCCGGCGTTGCCACAATCGGTGTTTTCCGCATAGTGGCTTCGGCCGGACGCAATGCCAGACCTCAAGCTCGCCCAGCAGATCGCCCAGACCATCGCCGATGAAATCGGTGCCCAGCCTGCCCAGGCGCACGCCGCCATCGCCCTGCTCGACGAAGGTGCCAGCGTTCCGTTCATCGCCCGCTACCGCAAGGAAGTCACCGGCGGCCTGGACGACACCCAGCTGCGCAACCTGGAAAGCCGGCTGACCTACCTGCGCGAGCTGGAAGAGCGCCGCGCGGCGGTGCTGGCCAGCATCGACGAACAGGGCAAGCTCAGCGACGAACTGCGCAACGACATCCTCGGCGCGGACACCAAGTCGCGCCTGGAGGATCTGTACCTGCCGTACAAGCCCAAGCGCCGCACCCGCGCGCAGATCGCCCGCGAAGCCGGGCTGGAACCGCTCGCCGACGGCCTGCTGGCCGACCCGGGCCTGGATCCGCAGGTGTTCGCCGCCGGTTTCGTTGACGCCGACAAGGGCGTGGCCGACCCCAAGGCCGCGCTGGAAGGCGCGCGCGCGATCCTGATGGAGCGCTGGGGCGAAGACGCCGCGCTGGTCGGTGAGCTGCGCGCCTGGCTGGGCGAGCACGGCGTGATCCGTGCGCGCGTGGCCGAAGGCAAGGAAGAGCAGGGCGCCAAATATCGCGATTACTTCGAGCACGCCGAAGCGCTGGCAAAGATTCCCTCGCACCGCCTGCTGGCGCTGTTCCGCGCGCGCCGCGAGGACATCCTGTTCCTGGAACTGGATCCGGGCAGCGACGCCGAGGCCGGGCACGTGTATGCAGAAGGCCGCGTGGCATTCAAGGCCGGCATCCGCGACGCCGGCCGCCCGGGCGACCGCTGGCTGCTCGACGCCTGCCGCCTGACCTGGCGCGCCAAGCTGCACATGCACCTGCTGCTGGACCTGTTCAACCAGGCCCGTGAAAAGGCCGAGGCCGAAGCCATCGCGGTGTTCGGCGACAACCTCAAGGACCTGCTGCTGGCGGCCCCGGCCGGGCCCAAGACGGTGCTCGGGCTGGACCCGGGCATCCGCACCGGCTGCAAGATCGCCGTGGTCGATGCCACCGGCAAGCTGGTGGCCACCGACACCATCTACCCGCACGAACCCCGCCGCCAGTGGGAGCAGTCGCTGCAGACCATCAAACAGCTGTGCATGAAGCACAACGTGGAGCTGATCGCGATCGGCAACGGCACCGCCAGCCGCGAAACCGACAAGCTCGCCGGTGAAGTGATCCAGGCGCTGGGCGAAGCCAAGCTGCAGAAGATCGTGGTCAGCGAAGCCGGCGCCTCGGTGTATTCGGCGTCGGAGTTCGCGGCGAAGGAATTCCCGGACCTGGACGTGTCGATCCGTGGCGCAGTCTCCATTGCCCGTCGCCTGCAGGATCCACTGGCCGAGCTGGTCAAGATCGAACCCAAGGCGATCGGCGTGGGCCAGTACCAGCACGACGTGGACCAGTACCGCCTGGCGCGCGCGCTGGATGCGCGCGTGGAAGACTGCGTCAACGCGGTCGGCGTGCACGTCAACACCGCTTCTGCCGCGCTGCTGTCGCGGGTTTCAGGCCTGTCCTCGACCGTGGCCGAGAACATCGTGCGCCACCGCGACGAAAACGGTCCATTCAAGCGCCGCAAGGACCTGCTCAAGGTGCCGCGCCTGGGCGACAAGACCTTTGAACAGTGTGCCGGCTTCCTGCGCATTGCAGACGGCGACCAGCCGCTGGATGCGTCCTCGGTGCACCCGGAAGCGTACCCGGTGGTGGAGCGGATCGTGGCCGCCACCGCGCGCCCGATCAAGGCGCTGATCGGTGATGGCAGCTTCCTGCGCGGACTGAAGGCCGAACAGTTCACCGACGACACCTTCGGCGTGCCGACCGTGCGCGACATCCTCAAGGAACTGGAGAAGCCCGGCCGCGACCCGCGCCCGGAGTTCAAGGCCGCGCGTTTCGCCGAAGGGGTGGAAGAGATCAAGGACCTCAAGCCGGGCATGGTGCTGGAAGGCGTGGTCAGCAACGTGGCTGCGTTCGGCGCGTTCGTGGACATCGGGGTACACCAGGACGGCCTGATCCACATTTCGGCGTTGTCCGACACCTATGTCAAAGACCCGCGCGACGTGGTCAAGGCCGGCGACATCGTCAAGGTGAAGGTGCTGGAGGTTGACGTGGCCCGCAAGCGCATCGCGCTGACCCGGCGCCTGGACGATACCCCGGCCCCCGCCAAGGCCCCCGGCGAACGCGATGCGCGCCCGGCCGGCGGCGGTCGGCGCGACGGCGGTGGTGGTGGCGGCGCCCGCCAGGGAGGCCGTGGCGCGGCCCCCGGCCCGCGCCCGGGCAGCGGTGCGCCGCCGGCCAACAACGCCCTGGCCGACGCCTTCGCGCGGGCCAAGCGCGGCGGCTGAGCCCCGCCCCGCGTGGGCGTGACGAGGGCTTGATCCCGTTTCCCGTTGAATGCCGGTACGCTAGGCGGGGAGCGGGAGGCCAGATGACAGATCAGCACGCGGGATACTGCGGTCCAGGCCGGTGCGATGGCGCCACCCCTGGCGCCGTCGGCGTGCGCGCATGAAACCCATGACGCCGCCGGCCGACGCACTGCAGGAGGCAATCGAACAGCGCCGCCGGCTGGAAATGATCATCGACGGCACCGCGATGGGTACCTGGGAGTGGAACTGCCAGACCGGTGCCATGCGGGTCAACGAACGCTGGGCGCAGATCGTCGGCTACACCCGCGAGGAGCTGTCGCCGATCACATCGCAGACCTTCTCCCGGCTGGTCCATCCCGATGACCTGGCGCAATCCAATGCGCTGCTGCGTGAGCACCTGGACGGACGGTCGCCGCACTACGACAGCCTGTGCCGCATGCGCCACAAGCAGGGACACTGGATCTGGGTACAGGACCGCGGGCGTGTCTACGAACGGGACGCCGAAGGCCGGCCACTGCGCATGGCTGGCGCGCACGCCGATGTCAGCGACCTGCAGAACGCACGCGAAGACGCGGCGGACACCCGCCAGCGCCTGCAGGCGGTGGTCGATGCGTCCGACGAGGTAGCGGTGATCGCCACCGACATCCATGGCGTGGTCACCCTGTTCAATACCGGTGCGCAGAAGCTGCTGGGCTACTCGCCGGAAGAAGTGATCGGCCAGGTCAATCCGGGCCTGTTCCATGAGATCCATGAAATGCAGGATTACCTGCGGCCCCTGGCCGATGCCGAGGGGCGCCTGCCGACGGTGTTCGAAGCGCTCACCGCACACGCCGCGCAGGGAACCTGGTCGCACCAGTGGACCTTCGTGCGCAAGGACGGCGAGCACCGGCAGGTGCGGCTGTCGATCAGTCCGCTGGATTCGGGCAGCGGCCAGCGCATGGGCTACGTCGGCATGGCGGTGGATATCACCCCGCTGCTGGAAGTGCGCGAGCAGGCCTACCTGGCGGCGGAGAAATTCGCGGGTGCGTTCTCATCGGCCGCGCTGGGCATGGCGCTGGTTTCGCTGGAAGGGCGCTGGCTGGACGTCAACGACGCGCTGTGCGGCATTCTCGGCTACACGCGCGCCGAACTGCTGGAGATTGATTTCCAGACCCTGACCCATCCCGACGACCTGCATACCGACCTGGCACTGGTGGGTGACCTGCTGGCCGGGCGCCGCGACCACTACCACATGGAGAAGCGGTACCTGGGCAAGGCCGGCAACATCGTGTGGGGGCGTCTGTCGGTGTCGCTGGTGCGGGCCCCGCATGGCGAGCCGCTGCATTTCGTGTCGCAGATCCAGGACATCACCGCGCAACGGCACAGCGGGCTGCAGCTGCGCGAATCCGAGCACCGCACCCGGGTGACGCTCGATGCGGTCGCCGACATGGTGCTCACCCTGGACCTGGCGGGGCATATCCAGTACGCCAACGCTGCCGCAACCCGGGCGCTGGCCGGGGAGGGCGCCGCCCCGGTGACCGGCAGCCAGGTCCAGGACGTGATGGAGCTGACCACCGAATACGCCCCGCGCTCGCCGCTGGACCTGGCCGTGCTGCTGGACGCGGAAAGCAATGCGGTGGACCTGCATTCGGACCTGCTGCTGTCGGTGGGGGCGCAGTTGCTGCCAGTGGACCTGACCCGGGCCTGGCTGCAGGGCGAGGACGGGCAGGTGAGTGGCGCGGTGTGGGTGATCCGCGATGTGACCCAGCAGCGCGCCCGCCAGCGCGAGGCCCGCCACCTGGCCGAAGTCGACCCGTTGACCGAGCTGAGCAACCGGCGCGGGTTCGAAGCGCACCTGCAGGAGGCCATTACCCGGGTCGCCCGCACCGGGCAATCGGCCTCGCTGATGTTCATCGACCTGGACAACTTCAAGCCGATCAATGACAGCCACGGCCACCTGGCGGGAGACGCCATGCTGTGGGCGGTCGCCACCGTGCTCCGGCATGGCGTGCGCGATTCGGACATCGTGGCGCGGCTGGGCGGCGACGAATTCGCGGTGATCCTGGCCGGCTGCTCGCTCCGGCGCGCGCGGCGCATTGCCAGTGACCTGCTCGAGTCGGTGCGCAGCCTCAGCGTGCCGTGGGGCATGGAACGCCTGGTGGTCGGCACCAGCATCGGCATCGCCGCAATCGGTGGCCACATGAGCGTGGATACGGCGGTCGCCGCGGCAGACGCCCAGTGCTATCGGGCCAAGGCGCTGGGCAAGAACAACGTGCAGGTTGAAGCGCCCGTGCACGGTGGCCCCGACCCCCTGGACGTGGGTGACGCCGAACTCGATGGCGAGAGCAGCGAAGGCGGCCCAGGCTGAACCTGCTCAGGGTTGGCGTCCCAGTACCGTGCCTGATACCTCAAGCTTGATGTCCGAGGGTCGATACCTTCCTCGCAATCGGCCCCACCCCGCAGACGTCTTCGCAGGTCCCGAAGCCAACGTGATTCCGCGCCGCACAGCACCCGCGTCGCATCCCCATCAGCTGATCGGACATCGAGGATATGGAAATGTTCAGCTCAAGCATGCAGTTGCCCCTGTCGGGAGCGGACACGGCTTCCGCCCCCGCTTCGCGCTGGCGCCCGTTCGCCGCGCTGTTCAGCGCGCGCCGCGCGCTGCGCGACGACGCCCGGCAGGCCGCACAGCACCAGGCCGAGCTGGAAGCGCAGGTCGCCGCGCTGCACCGGGTCCAGGCGGTGATCGAGTTCGCGCTCGACGGCACCATCCTGACCGCCAATGCCAACTTCCTGCAGGCGCTCGGCTACTCGCTGGACGAGGTGCGCGGGAAGCACCATGCCATGTTCGTCGACCCGGCCCAGGTCGCCACGCCGGCGTATCGCGAGTTCTGGGCGCGGCTGGGCCGCGGCGAGTACGACGCCGGCCAGTACCGCCGGTTCGGCAAGGGCGGGCGCGAGATCTGGATCCAGGCCTCGTACAACCCGGTGCTGGACCCGAACGGGCGCCCGTACAAGGTCGTCAAGTTCGCCACCGACATCACCGCCCAGATGATGCAGGCGGCCGATTTCGCCGGCCAGCTCGCGGCCATCAACAAGTCGCAGGCGGTGATCGAGTTCAGCCTCGATGGCCGCATCCTCGGCGCCAACGAGAATTTCCTGGCCACCACCGGCTATACGCTGGAAGAAGTGCGCGGCCAGCACCATGCCATGTTCGTCGCCGCCGACTACCGCGGCAGCGACGAGTACCGCGCGTTCTGGGACAAGATGGGGCGGGGCGAGTACGACGCCGGCCAGTACCGGCGCGTCGGCAAGGGCGGACGTGACATCTGGATCCAGGCGTCCTACAACCCCGTGCTGGACGTGGACGGCCGCCCGCTCAAGGTGGTCAAGTACGCCACCGACATCACCGCCCAGGTCCGCGACAGCCAGGCCCTGCAGCAGGCGGTGGCGCAGACCCGCGAGGTGGTGGCGGCCGCGCAGGGGGGCGACCTTACCGGGCACATCGCCGTCGATGAAAAAACCGGCCCCATCGCCGAACTGTGCTGCGGCATCAACGCGCTGGTCGAAGCGATGGCCGGCATCATCGGGCAGATCAAGTTTGCCGCCGACACCATTGCCCTGGGCGCCAGCGAAATCGCGGTCGGCAACGCCGACCTGTCCCAGCGCACCGAGCAGCAGGCCGCGTCGCTGGAGGAAACCGCGGTATCCATGAAGGACCTGGCCGATACCGTGCGGCGCACCGCCGACAATGCCCGCCAGGCCAGCGAACTGGCCAGTGGCGCGGTGGGCGTGGCGGCGCAGGGCGGGCAGGTGGTGCACGAGGTGGTGTCGACCATGGCGCTGATCAACGAGTCCTCGCGCCGCATCGTCGACATCATCGGCGTGATCGATGGCATTGCGTTCCAGACCAACATCCTGGCGTTGAACGCGGCGGTGGAAGCGGCCCGCGCGGGCGAACACGGGCGGGGATTCGCGGTCGTCGCGGCGGAAATCCGCTCGCTGTCGCAGCGTTCGGCCGGCGCGGCCAAGGAGATCAAGCAGCTGATCACCGACTCGGTGGACAAGGTCGGTACCGGCACCAGCCAGGTCGAGAGCGCCGGGCGCACCATGGACGAGATCGTGGTCAACGTGCGGCGGGTCAGCGACCTGATGACCGAGATCAGCACGGCCACCCGCCAGCAGAGCGAGGGGATCACCCAGATGAACCGGGCGGTCGACCAGATCGACGAGGGCACCCAGCAGAACGCCGCGCTGGTCGAGGAGGCCTCCGCCGCGGCGCGCAGCATGGAAGAGCAGGCCAGCCAGCTGCTGCAGACCGTGGCGGCGTTCCGGGTGGATGCGGCGGTGGCCACGGCGCTGCGCCAGGGCGCACAGCCGGTACTGCGGCGGGTCTGAAACGCGGCGCCCTGCCAACGGCCGGATCCTTGGAACCGCGCCAGGGCACCCCGGATGGCGGGTGCCGGGATTATGTCGGGAAGAAACTACGCAGTTTACGGGCGGGGCCGTTTTCCAGGCCCGGCAACGGGGTGCTGGACAGTCCCCACCGTCCAGGCACCCCATCGCGAGGCGGGCTCATTCTTACTGGCGCAGTTTCAGGATCGCTACGTAAAGTTCGCCAAATCAGATGAAATAAACCATGACCAATAGCCGTGCACGTGCCTGTTCACGTACCGTAGAGTAGGCGCGGTTCCGCAGTGCGGCGCGCGCGAAGATCGATTGATCGATCTACTCCCTGTTATCTAAATCGATCCAGAAAATAATGCCCTCCCTGATTTTCCCGGACTTCGAGGCATATTCAAATTCAGTCAAGGGAATCGACAGCCATATACGGGTTACCGGGCGGGGTGATGGCGCGTGGGTGTTGAATCTGCTCGATCTCGGCGAGGTCATACTGCTGCACGGCATGGACGGCGCCCCCGTGGTGTACCGCGGCGCACCGCTCGCTTCGCGTTTTGCGGCCTACCTGGCGCTGCCGGGAAGCCAGACCGAGGTGGACGGCCAGCACGTGGGCGAGGCCGAGGTCTCCTGGCTGGCGCCACGGATCGAAGTGCATGGCTTCACCCGGGTGCCTGCGCGCTTCCTGTGCATCGACGTGGCCGAACAGCTGCTGCTGGACCAGGCCGCGCACATCGATGGACTGGAGGTGAGCCGGCTGTACCGCACCGGCAACATCACCTCGAGCCCCACCATGGTCGCCGATATCGGCGGGATGGTGCGGCGCGCGCTGGACATCCACGACCGCGACCCGGAGGCATTCGCGCAGGCGGGCGCGCGACGCGCCTTCGCTGCCCAGCTCAGCGCGCTGCTGCTGCAGTGCCACCTGCAGGCCGCCGGCGAACCTGCGGTCGCCCGGCGCGGTCGCCCACCGCTGCCGCGCCGGGAGATCGTCCGCCGCGGCATCGAGCACATCCAGCGCAGCCTGCGCGGCGAAGCGGCGTTTTCGGACATCCCGTTCGCCGTAGGGGCCTCGCAACGTTCGCTCAACCGGGCGTTCGACGACCTGTTCGGGATGGCGCCGCACCAGTTCTATCTCGTCGAGCGCCTGCATGCGATCCGCAGCGCGCTGCGCTCGGCCGCGCCAGGCGATACGGTCACGGGCATCTGCTCGCGGTTCGGGGTCTGGGATCTGGGGCGGATGGCGGCGCTGTATGCCCGCATGTTCGGGCTGCAGCCGGCCCAGGAGCTGTCCCGGGCCCTCGCCGGCAAACCGTCGGCGACCGGGGCCACGTCCACGCGCAGGCGCTGAGCCGATATCGCCCTAAAGTTCTCCCGGCGGCTGCCGCTGACGGAAATGCAGTCGATCTGTTTTGCCCACGGAAGGGACGCCAGCACCACGGCGGTCTTCGTGAGTCCCCAAGCGTTCTTGCGTACTACCCCGGGCGTGTCGCCCGGCGTAGCCCATTGAGCTTGTTGGAACCGAGGAAACATCGATGTCCATCGCAGCCCTGCAGTCGCCGGCGTCTCCCCGCACCGGTGCCTCCACAGCCACGTCTTTCCTGCGCTCGCTCGGCGCGCTCGCCTTCTCGCCGCGGGCCACGCGGCAGGCCAGCACCGCCCTGGCCCAGCGCCATGCCGAACTTGAAGCGCAGGTCGCTGCGCTGCACCGGGTACAGGCGGTGATCGAGTTCGACCTGGAGGGCACCATCCTCCAGGCCAATGACAACTTCCTGCAGACCCTCGGCTACACGCTGGAGGAGATCCGTGGTCGCCACCATTCCATGTTCGTCGACCCGGAGCACGTGCGCAGCAGCGCCTACCGCGAGTTCTGGGCGCGGCTCGGTCGCGGCGAGTTCGATGCCGGCCAGTACCGGCGGGTGGGCAAGGGCGGCCGCGAGATATGGATCCAGGCGTCCTACAACCCGGTGTTCGACAGCAGCGGCCGGCCGGTCAAGGTGGTCAAGTTCGCCACCGACATCACGGCCCAGCAGATGCAGGCGGCCGACTTCGCCGGCCAGCTGGCCGCGATCAATACCTCTCAGGCGGTGATCGAGTTCAGCCTGGACGGCTGCATCCTGTCGGCCAACGACAACTTCCTGGCCACCACGGGCTACGCGCTGGAGGAAGTGCGCGGCCAGCACCATTCGATGTTCGCCGAACCCGAGTACGCCCGGAGCGCCGAATACCGGCAGTTCTGGCAGAAGCTTGGCCGGGGCGAGTATGACGCCGGCCAGTACCGCCGGCTGGGCAAGGGCGGGCGCGAGATCTGGATCCAGGCGTCCTATAACCCGATCTTCGACATGAACGGCCGTCCGTTCAAAGTGGTCAAGTACGCCACCGACATCAGCGCGCAGGTGCGTGATGCGCAGGCGCTGGCGGCTGCTGTCGCGCAGACCCGCGAAGTGGTTGCCGCCGCACAGGCCGGCGACCTGGGCAGGCGCATCGATGCCGGCGACATGACCGGCGCCATCGCCGAGCTGTGCGAGGGCATCAATGCCATGGTCGAGACCATGGGCAGCGTCATCGGCCAGATCCGCGTTGCCGCCGACGCGGTGGCGCTGGGCGCCAGCGAGATCGCCACCGGCAATGCCGACCTGTCCCAGCGCACTGAACAGCAGGCCGCCTCGCTGGAGGAAACCGCAGTATCGCTGCAGGGCCTGACCGGCACCGTACGGCAGAGCGCCGAGGACGCCCGCCAGGCCAGCCAGCTGGCCGGCGGCGCGGTGGACGTGGCCGCACAAGGGGGCAGGGTGGTCAGCGAGGTGGTCACCACCATGAGCCTGATCAACGCCTCGTCGCGCCGTATCGTCGACATCATCAGCGTGATCGACGGCATCGCGTTCCAGACCAACATCCTGGCGCTCAACGCGGCCGTGGAAGCGGCGCGTGCCGGCGAGCACGGGCGCGGCTTTGCCGTCGTGGCCGGCGAGATCCGCTCGCTGTCGCAGCGGTCGGCCAGCGCGGCCAAGGAGATCAAGCAGTTGATCGACGACTCGGTGGACCGGGTCGGCACGGGCACCGCCCAGGTCGAGAGCGCCGGCCGCACCATGCAGCAGATCGTGGACAGCGTGACGCGGGTCGATGCCCTGATCGCACGCATCAGCACCGGAGCTCAGCAGCAGAGCGAAAGCATCGGCCAGATCAACCAGGCGGTGGAGCACATCGACCAGAGCACGCAGCAGAACGCGGCGCTGGTGGAAGAGGCATCGGCGGCCGCGCGCAGCATGGAAGAGCAGGCCACCCAGCTGCTGCAGACAGTGTCCGCATTCCGTGTCGACGGCGCGGTGGCCCAGGTGCTGCGCCAGGCGGCGCAGTCGGGGTTGCCGGGTGGGGCCGCTGTCCTGCGGCTGGTGTAACGACGAACCAAAGCAGAAGGCCAGATCTTTCGATCTGGCCTTCTGGATTCCATGGTGCCGAAGGTGGGACTCGAACCCACACGCTTTTAAGGGCGGCGGATTTTGAGTCCGCTGCGTCTACCGATTCCGCCACTTCGGCTGGCTGGCCGCGTAGTGTATACAAACCCGGCCGGATTGGGGAGGTCTGAATCGTTCAGTCGACCCCGGACCTTCATTTTTCCGCGACGTTATACTCATTGCGCTGAACGATACAGGGAACGGCGATGAGCGCGTTGCAGGGTCTGCGGGTACTGGTGGTGGAAAACGACGCGATGAGCGCGTCGTTGCTGGAGATGCAGCTGATGCACGCGGGCGCGGTGATGGTCGGGCCGGCGTCGTCGGTGGCCGAGGCACTGCACCTGATCGAAGAGGCTGCGCCGCAGATCGTTCTGCTGGATTACCGCCTGGCCAATCACGAGACCAGCGACCCGGTTGCCGATGCGCTGACCGCGCTTGGCATTCCCTTCGTGGTGGCCACCGGCATGGCGCATTTCCAGCTGCCCGAGGCGTTCCGCGCGGGCAGGGTGCTGACCAAGCCCTATCTGGCCGTTGAGTTGAACCAGGCGCTGACCGCTGCGCTGCAGGATCACGCCGCCTCGGCGTAATCCAGCTCGACCGGCTCGCGGTCGTCCAGGATGCGGTACAACGCGGCCAGATCCTGCGGATCTGGATTCAGCCACGCATCCAGGTTTTCGCGTCGGATCGGTACGATGCAGCGGTCATGCCCGGCTGCGGCCACGTCGCGCGGGGGTTCGTCGGTGATGGCGGCGAACGAGAGCAGGCGGCCCTCGGGGCCTTCCCATTCCGACCACAGGCAGGCGATCAACAGATCGCGCGGTGGCTGCGGGCGGAATTCGAGCACCACGTTCTGTGGATTCTCGCCCGGTGCCAGGCTGCGCTGTTCCAGCGCATGGCGGGGCACGTGTTCGTAGAACGATTGCACGACGACAACGCCGTGGTGGTGGCCGAACGCGTTCTTCCAGTACGCCTCGAGGCTGTCGCGGCGGGCGTTGTAAGTGCCCGGATAGAGCGCGTCGTTGCGTGCGGGCTTGTCGGGCAGGCGGCACTGGTAGCGCATCGGCTTGATCACGCGCTGGCCATGTTCGGACACGATCACCGGGGCGTATACGCCGGGAAAGATGCGGCTGTCGCGCGGCAGCAGGCCGGTGCGGTGCAGGTCGGCCAGGCGTGCCTGGGCGCGGTCAACGCGGTTGCCGGCAATGCGGATGTCATTGCGGGCCTTCTGGGTGGGGCGGTGCGCCAGGCTTTCTTCGGCCTGCTTCCGGCGTGCGGACTGGACGCGGATTTCCTCGTCCAGCGCCTGCATTTCTTCGGCATGCCATTGCTGGATCTTCGCCACGATATCCTGGCCCTGCGCGGTGCGCGCACCGGCAAAGCCATCGTCCATGGCCTTGGGGGTCTTGGGGCGTTGCTTGCCGGCGTCATGGGCGTAGAGCTGGGCGAACTCGTCCAGCGAAATGGCGGCGCCGAACTCACGAACCAGCTTGGTGTAGTCGGCGCGGATCTGGGCGGAATAGCACATGGGCCTGGACCGGAGGGGTATCAACTGTGGGCTGATACGCTACCAAACAAAAAGCCCCGGCATTGCCGGGGCTTTCTGCGTTGTATTGGCGTCCCCACGGGGATTCGAACCCCGGTCGCCACCGTGAAAGGGTGATGTCCTAGGCCTCTAGACGATGGGGACGCACGAAAACCTGAATTTTAATGCTGCATCCATCCGATCGGCCTAATGACCGGATGTTGGTGGAGCCAGGCGGGATCGAACCGCCGACCTCCTGCATGCCATGCAGGCGCTCTCCCAGCTGAGCTATGGCCCCACGTTGATGCTGCGAGCCGCCTATAATATCGGTGTTTTCCGAAAAGGGAAACACTTTTTTCGACGGATACAAAAAACCCCGGCATTGCCGGGGTTTTCTGCGTTTGATTGGCGTCCCCACGGGGATTCGAACCCCGGTCGCCACCGTGAAAGGGTGATGTCCTAGGCCTCTAGACGATGGGGACGCACGAAACTTTGAATTTTGCTTCTGTCGGACGGCCTATGTCCGGAGAAGTGGTGGAGCCAGGCGGGATCGAACCGCCGACCTCCTGCATGCCATGCAGGCGCTCTCCCAGCTGAGCTATGGCCCCACGTTGTTGCTACCAGCCCGACATTCTAGCGTTGATTTGCCTGAATGGCCAGCCTTCGTTAAACGCCGCCATCCGACCAACGGTCGGATGCTACCGGCAGGTAACGACCGTTGGTCGTTACACCGGTTGATGAGTGGCGTCCCCACGGGGATTCGAACCCCGGTCGCCACCGTGAAAGGGTGATGTCCTAGGCCTCTAGACGATGGGGACGCACGAAACTTTGAATTTTGCTTCTGTCGGACGGCCTATGTCCGGAGAAGTGGTGGAGCCAGGCGGGATCGAACCGCCGACCTCCTGCATGCCATGCAGGCGCTCTCCCAGCTGAGCTATGGCCC
>NZ_JAGXKC010000370.1:0-278 GCF_019091045.1 Stenotrophomonas sp. GbtcB23
TATTTCTTCCAATCCAGACGAAAGATGCCGGCCAGTTCGTCAGCCACGACATCCTCCGTTTTCTCGCGCAGCTTATCCGGCACATGAACGGCCTGATAGATATTGCTGACGCGCTTTTCATCCACGCCGAGCACCTTGACGATATCGGCACGGGAAGTCTCGGAAACCGTGACGATGTGGTCCGCCTTGCGCACCAGCGACCGCAGCATCTTATAGTGATAACGCTTGTCGTCTTCGGTCAGATACGGCAGCCTCAACGGTACGAGGTCGTGAATCGT
>NZ_JAGXKC010000371.1:0-278 GCF_019091045.1 Stenotrophomonas sp. GbtcB23
TCTTGACCGGCCGGTTTGTCAGGGCGCTGGCATAACGGCGCTTGGACAGAATGTGGCGCTGAAGAAGAAGCGCGATCATCGAAATCGCAATCATCAGCATCGACACGGTCACCGCCATGGTCGGCGTACCGCCCATTTCGGACGTGTATTGCGTATACGCGATCGTTGCCAGCGTGCGTACGCCGCGACCGAGGATTGCCGGAGTGCCGAAATCGGCGATCGACAGAACGAAGCAGATTATCGCACCCGTGCTGACGGCCGGGAAGATCAGCGGCAGC
>NZ_JAGXKC010000372.1:0-278 GCF_019091045.1 Stenotrophomonas sp. GbtcB23
GCGGCTGATGAGCTCCAGCACGGCAAGCCCCCAAAGAAAGAAGACAAGCCACAGGGCGCCAAGGAACAAGAAAAATCGTGTATGGGGGGCTGAGCATATGTCGGTACCTCGATACTGCGACCTCCGATATGTGTTTCCGATAATCGCCATGGTTGCGTCGATCCCGGCTGCAGCATTTGCGCAAACCGCAGGGCTCGGCGCGGCGGGCGAGCTGGTCGGTCCGGATGTGCTGCGTGTCTGTGCCGATCCTTCGAACATGCCGTTCACGGATACCGGTG
>NZ_JAGXKC010000373.1:0-278 GCF_019091045.1 Stenotrophomonas sp. GbtcB23
GGCGGAAAGGCGAAATCCGATGGTAAAACCGCGCATTACCATTCTCTATTGCACCCAGTGCAATTGGCTGCTCCGGGCCGGCTGGATGGCTCAGGAACTGTTGCAGACCTTTACCGTCTCGCTCGGTGAGGTGGCGCTGATCCCTGGCACCGGCGGCAATTTCGAGATCCGGCTGAATGGTGAACTGATCTGGGAGCGCAGGCGCGACGGCGGCTTTCCAGGTCCGAAGGAGCTGAAGCAGCGGGTACGCGACGTGATCGACCCTGAGCGTGACCTCG
>NZ_JAGXKC010000374.1:0-277 GCF_019091045.1 Stenotrophomonas sp. GbtcB23
GAGGACTGCAAACATGACGGACGACACCAGCATTGAAAAACTCCGGCAGGAACTCGCCGCCAAGGGCGTCGAATACTGCATCGGGGCCTATGTCGATATCCACGGCGCGCAGAAGGGCAAGGTCGTGCCGCTGCCCCACCTGGCGCATATGGCGCACGGTTCCGAGCGCTAAACAGGCTACGCGCGCGACGGCCTCGGCCAGGAGCCGAACGAGGATGAGCTGACCTCCGTCCCGGATCTCGACCGCGTGGTCCAGCTCCCCTGGCAGCCGAAAGTC
>NZ_JAGXKC010000375.1:0-277 GCF_019091045.1 Stenotrophomonas sp. GbtcB23
CGCACGCCTGAGGAGCGCGCGGGGGAAGAGGCGCTGCTGCGCCATTCCTACGGCGAAACGGCATGGCCGCCGCGTGACGCGGCCGCTGCGGACGGCGCGCACGCATGAGCGCGGGCTGGCCCCTGCCGACAGCACCGGCTCCCCATGCCGCCGATCTGGCGCATTGGGGAGAAGCGGTGGTGGGCGCCGTGGGACAGCGGGATGCAGCGGCCCCGGCAGCCGCACGGGCAGCACACCCATTGCTGGACCCGTTGGGGCAACTGGCACTGGGGCTGCA
>NZ_JAGXKC010000376.1:0-277 GCF_019091045.1 Stenotrophomonas sp. GbtcB23
ATCGTCTTCGCGATTGCTTCCGGGTGGGGTTCGTTGCAGACGACCTTATACCAGGGGCTCACCCAGACGCCGGTGTTCCTGAGCACGCTGATGCTGGAGAACATCCGCACCCCTGGCCGCGGAGGTATGTCCGAGCGGACCATCGAACGCGACCTGAACGATTTCTATCGTATTGCTCTGATCGCCGCAGTGAGGGTGTTCGATCAGGAGCCGGTTCTGAATGCCACGCCAAACCCCGACCAGCCGTCCAACCAGCCGCCGCCTGCCAAAAACAAAT
>NZ_JAGXKC010000377.1:0-277 GCF_019091045.1 Stenotrophomonas sp. GbtcB23
TTCGAGGATTTCGCGGGCGCGCTGCAGCTCGATCTCGCCCGGCACTTTCACCGGATCGCCGAAAACCGGGCCGGACGTGGAGCGCGGCCGACCGAGCGGGTCGCGCCCGTTCTGGCCGCCCTGCGAGGCCATGCCCTCGCCGGGGCCGCCGTCCTGACCCTGGCCTTGGCCCTGACCCTGCTGCATGGCCTGCATCATCTGCTGCATCATGTTCTGGGCGCCCTGGCGCAGTGCGTTGAGGGCGTTGCCCTGGCCTTGCACGGCCTGCTCGCCCTGG
>NZ_JAGXKC010000378.1:0-277 GCF_019091045.1 Stenotrophomonas sp. GbtcB23
TGATGAGGGTTTGGTTCCCACGGCGTCTTGGCCGCGAGCGCGGCATAATTGCCGTGACATTGCGTGCAGGTCGCCTCGGCCACCGGCTCGTTGAAGGCGGCGGCTCCGTGACAGGTGGAGCAGACCAGTCCGGCCGTCGTATGGCGGTCGATAAGAAGGCTTTGTTGCGCCTGCGCCAATGCTGGCGGGATGATCGCGGGAAGATGGAACTCCAGCGCCTCCAAGGCACTCAGGCTCATCGGCTGATTGGAATCCGAAGCCTGCGGCGGAAGAAGGA
>NZ_JAGXKC010000379.1:0-277 GCF_019091045.1 Stenotrophomonas sp. GbtcB23
GGTCTCCGCGGATTGGATGGAAGAACTGCTGAAACGCGAGCTGCTCTGATGACAATGGGGGAGACGGAGCAGGTAGTGTAGCAAGAAGTGGCCGGCGACATAGTGAAAGCGAAGTTCCAATAGCTACCCACATTCGTGTCGGGCCATTCGGCATGTGCGGCAATCGGCCGGGCTCGCGCAGCTATCCCGTAGAATATCGCGCTATGGCACTTTCTCATTCCTCGCCACGTTCCGTGGCCTGGCCTCCGCAACATTCTACCGCACAATCTGCGCGTTC
>NZ_JAGXKC010000038.1:0-33382 GCF_019091045.1 Stenotrophomonas sp. GbtcB23
GTCTTGCCACGGGTCACCTCGATGCTTGGATTGATCCTATCGAGTGTCCAGCCGGATTAGACCACCTCAACCCATCCATGGGGGCTCTTGCGAAACATCCATGTTTCGCAAAGCCCCCGTACCCCCGCCCCCGCCGACCCTCGACGGTGTGTTGGTGGCCATGGAAGATCAACGGCAGTGCCGATCATTTCCATGCGTCACCGGACGGTGGTGTGTTCCGTGCGTTCGTTCGGGAACCGAACCTACCAGCGCACCGCGTAGGGACACGCCATGCGTGTCTGATTTTCGTATCCGCAGGCGACCATCTGTCGGGGGCGGCCGGCGGGTAGCCACCGGAGGGACTGTCAAAAACATGGATGTTTTTGCCAAGCCCCCAAGGGTGAAGGCGCACTGCTTGCGAGGCACTGCCTCGCGTGCGACTGAACGCCCAGCCGCTGGCGGCTGGGCCGGGGCCCGGAGGGCGGTTTACGGCGTGTCCCGGAGCGTGGCTACCCGACGGTCGCCCCCTGCCAGTAAGAACTGAAACGCTGCTCCTACGCGCTAGGTATCTGCACGCGACGCCTCATCGCGCGTCTCTTCCTGCGCGGCGATCTCTCGCTCGATCCAGGCATCCATCATCCGCCGCGCGCGTAACGCGCGGCGGCGCTGCAGGGCGTATTCCATGTCGAGGACGCGGTACAGCGACCACATGACGGCCAGCATCAGCAGTGCGAAGGGCAGGGCGGCGATGGTGATCATGCCCTGCAGCGCATCCAGGCCGCCGGCCAGCAACAGCACGGCGGCGATCAGGGCAATCGCCACGCCCCAGGTGATCTTCCGCGACAGCGGCGGGTCGCCGGCTTCGTCGGTCGACATGCTGGCCAGTACCAGCACCGCCGAGTCTGCCGAGGTGACGAAGAAGATGATCAGCAGCACCGGTGCGATCACCGAGAGCACGGTGGGCATCGGCAGGCTGTCGAACATGGTGAACAGCACGGTTTCGTAGCCGGTGCCCAGTGCCTGCACCAGGTCCACATGGCCGAAGATCTGCGACCACAGCGCGGTGCCGCCGAACACCGAGAACCACAGGAAGCCGAGCACGCTGGGTGCGATCACCACGCCGAGCACGAATTCGCGGATGCTGCGCCCGCGCGAGACGCGGGCGATGAACGAGCCCACGAAAGGTGCCCAGGCAATCCACCACGCCCAGTAGAAGATCGTCCAGTCGGCCACCCAGGTGCTGCCCGAGAATGGCGACATGCGCAGGCTCATGGTCACCAGCTGGTTGAGGTAGGCGCCGATGGTGGTGGTGAAGGTATCGAAGATGAAGGCAGTGGGGCCCAGCACCAGGACCAGCGCCAGCAGTAACGCGGCCAGGCCGAGGTTGAGGTTGGAGAGCCACTTGATGCCACGGTGCACGCCGCTGGCGGTAGAGGCCATGTATAGCACGAAGGCGACGGCGATGATGGTCAGCTGCAGCGGCGCGCCGGCGTGCAGGCCGAACACGCGGTCCAGCCCGGCGGCGATCTGGATGGTGCCAAAGCCCAGCGTGGTGGCCACGCCGATCGCGGTGGCCACCACCGCCGCAACGTTCACCACGGTGCCGATCCACCCCCGGTGGTGCGCACCGATCAGCGGCTGCAGCAGGTCGCTGATCAATCCACGGCCGTTGCGGTTGAACTGGAACCAGGCCATCGCCAGCCCGATCAACGCGTAGATCGCCCACGGGTGCAGGCCCCAGTGGAAGAACGCATAGCGCATCGAGGCGCGTGCCGCTTCCATGCTCTGCGGGGGCAGGCCTTCGGGTGGAGTGACGAAGTGCGAGACCGGTTCGGCCGCGCCCCAGAACACCAGGCCGATGCCCATGCCGGCGGCGAACAGCATCGACATCCAGCTGGCGTTGGAGAAATCCGGTTCGGCATCTTCACCGCCGATCCGCAGCGAGCCCAGCCGCCCGAAAGCGAGATAGAGCAGGAACGAGAGCGTGATGAACACCACCAGCAGGTACAGCCAGCCGGCACTGCGGACGATGTGCACCAGCCCGCCGCGTACGATTTCGTTGAACGGGTCGGGTGCCACCCCAGCGGCCAGCACCAGCAGTACCACCAGGGCGATGGAGAGTCGAAATACCATGCGCGGCAGTCTAGCCAAGGCGGCATGACATGGCTGTTCACACTTGCGGTGCAGGTGTGGTCTAATCCGCCCCGAAGCGGGGGTACCGCGGCCATGTGGCCTCGGTTGAGACAGTCCCTTCGAACCTGATCCGGTTGATACCGGCGTAGGGAAGCTTCGCAACAGCCGATGCACCGCGCCGCCCAGCCCCCCGCCTGGGATCCGCGCGCCGTGCGCCGGCCGTGCGCCGCCGCTTCGTCCCTCGCCGTGCGAACCCTCGCACCGACAACCCAGGACGATGCCCGATGAATGCACACCCTTCCGCCCTGCAGCAACAGGCCCAGCAGCTGTCCGAGTCGGTCACCCGACCCATTCCCGGCTCACGCAAGATCCACGTGCCCGGCTCGCGCTGCGACCTGCAGGTGCCGATGCGCGAGATTGCGCTGAGTGGCGGCAACGCCCCGCTGACCGTGTACGACACCTCCGGCCCGTACACCGACCCCGAGGCCCGCATCGACCTGTCCACCGGCTTGCCGGCCCTGCGTGCCGGCTGGGTTGCCGAGCGTGGCGACACCGAACTGCTGGACCGGCCCAGCTCGGCGTTCGGGCGTTCGCGCGAAACCGATGCGCGGCTGGACGCGGTGCGCTTCCCGTCGCGGCTGCAACCGCGACGTGCCGTGGCCGGCGCCAACGTCACCCAGATGCATTATGCCCGGCGCGGCATCATCACTCCGGAAATGGAGTTCGTGGCGATCCGCGAGAACCAGCGCCTCGAGGCGATCCGCGACGAGGCGCTGCTGATGCAGCACCCCGGCCAGTCGTTCGGCGCTTCCATCCCCGCCTCGATCACGCCGGAGTTCGTGCGCGAGGAAATCGCGCGCGGGCGGGCGGTGCTGCCCAACAACATCAACCACCCCGAGAGCGAGCCGATGATCATCGGCCGCAACTTCCTGACCAAGATCAACGCCAACATCGGCAACAGCGCGGTGTCCTCGGGCATTGCCGAGGAAGTGGAGAAACTGGTGTGGGCGATCCGCTGGGGCGGTGACACCGTGATGGACCTGTCCACCGGCAAGCACATCCATGAAACCCGCGAATGGATCCTGCGCAACTCGCCGGTGGCGATCGGCACGGTGCCGATCTACCAGGCGCTGGAAAAGGTCGATGGCCGTGCCGAAGACCTGAACTGGGAGATCTTCCGCGATACGCTCATCGAGCAGGCCGAGCAGGGCGTGGATTACTTCACCATCCATGCCGGCGTGCTGCTGCGCCACGTGCCGCTCACCGCGCGGCGGGTTACCGGCATCGTCTCGCGCGGCGGCTCTATCATGGCCAAGTGGTGCCTGGCCCATCAGCGCGAGAACTTCCTGTACACGCATTTCGAGGACATCTGCGAGATCATGAAGGCCTACGACGTGACCTTCTCGCTGGGGGATGGCCTACGCCCCGGCTGCATCGCCGATGCCAACGATGCCGCACAGTTCGGCGAACTGGAAGCGTTGGGCGAGCTGACGAAGATTGCCTGGAAGCACGATGTGCAGACCATGATCGAAGGCCCCGGCCATGTGCCGATGCAGCTGATCAAGGAGAACATGGACAAGCAGCTGCGTGAGTGCGGCGAGGCGCCGTTCTACACGCTGGGGCCGCTCACCACCGACATCGCGCCGGGCTACGACCACATCACCAGCGCAATCGGCGCGGCGATGATCGGCTGGTACGGCACCGCCATGCTCTGCTACGTCACCCCCAAGGAGCACCTGGGCCTGCCCAACCGCCAGGACGTGCGCGACGGCATCATGGCTTACCGCATCGCGGCCCACGCCGCCGACCTGGCCAAGGGCCACCCGGGTGCGCAGGTGCGCGACAACGCGCTGAGCAGGGCGCGCTTCGAGTTCCGCTGGGAAGACCAGTTCCACCTGGGCCTGGATCCGGAGAAGGCGCGCGGGTTCCATGACGAAACCTTGCCCAAGGACGCCCACAAGGAGGCTCATTTCTGCTCGATGTGCGGCCCGCACTTCTGTTCCATGAAGATCACCCAGGACGTGCGTGACTACGCGGCCGGGGCGGCCGTCATGCCGCCCGGGCGCGACAGCCGTTAAGCTTCGGCCATCGACACAGGGGCAGGGACACCACGATGGCCAAAGCGCGCACCACCCGATGGCTGGCCATCGCCCGTCGCCACCCTTCAGCCTGGTTGCTGGGGGTGCAGCTACTGGGCGTATTGCTGTACCCGGCCATGGACGAGTCCGGGGCCGGGCGCGCGCTGTTCGGCGCGTTCGGCATCGCGGTGCTCGGCTTGGCGTTATGGGTGGTGCGGCGCAGCCCGCTCGGGATGTGGGTGGCGTTGCTGCTGGCCATTCCCTCGGTGGTCTTCTCCCTCTCGGGGGCGCTGCTGGGGCGGCCGGCCCTGGTCACCACTGCCCAGCTGCTGGAATGCCTGCTGTATTTCTATACGGCCGGCAGCCTGATCGCCTACATGCTGCAGGACCACAAGGTGACCCGCGACGAGCTGTTCGCCGCGGGCGCCACCTTCACGCTGCTGGCCTGGGCGTTCGCCTTCGCGTTCGCCGTCTGCCAGCAGTGGTTCCCGGGCAGCTTCGTGGCCACCAGCGAGAGCGAGCTGCGCACCTGGATGGAGCTGCTTTATCTCAGCTTCAGTTTGTTGTCCGGGGTGGGCCTTAGCGACGTGGTGCCAGTGCATCCACAAGCACGCGCACTGGTGATGCTGGAACAGTTCGCAGGCGTGATGTACGTAGCGTTGGTGGTGTCGCGACTGGTCGGATTGACCATGATCCGTAATGCCCGAAACTGAATCTTCGATAAAAAATTACTGAATCAAAGTTAAAAAGTTGCTGAATCGCAGATAAAAAATTCGCGCCAAGTGGCGCGAATGTTGACGCAATTTATGTGGATTCGTCGGCGAGAGAGGCCTGATGTCCTCTGCGCGCACAGGCGCAGTTAACCGGCATAGGCTAGTATTCGCGCGCTTCAGTGTCTTTGCCCTTTGCACTGATGACGTGTGCGGAATCTGGCGGTTCGTTCGATCTGTGGTTGATTCGATGAATGCTGCGTTCCTGTTGTTCAGTTGTATTACGTAGCGCCGGAATGATCAGCCTGGATAGTGAGACACCCGCTGCCGACCGCCTGAGGATCGGCGATTGCACCATCACGCTGTCGTCGCGTGAGGTGGTGGTGGAGGGCGCGCGTCGTCCGCGCCGGCTCACGCCCAAGGCGCTGGGTGTGCTCAAGGTGCTCATGCGCGTGCCCGGTGCGGTGGTGACCCGCGAGGAACTGTTCGCCGAGGTCTGGCCGGACACGCTGCCCACCAACGATGTGCTGACCCAGGCCATCACCCAGCTGCGCAAGGCGTTCTCGCGCGACGACGACGGCGGCACCGCCTATATCGAAACCATCGCCAAGACCGGTTACCGGCTGCTGCAACCGGTGTCGGTCGTGGTCGAGCCCGGCCCGGACGTCGATGCCGCGCCCAACGAAGACGAACGCGATGCGCTGGCCGCCGTGTTCGCCGCGGCAACCCCCGCGCCGCGCCCACGCAGCCGCTGGCGGCGCAACCGGCGCTATGTGTTCCTGGCCATCGGCCTGGGCATGTTCATCGCCCTGCTGGTGATGGCCGCACTGCTGCTGCAGCGCCCGCCGCGCGGGCCTGAAGGCAGTGGCGTGCTGGAAGACGGCAGCCGCGTGGTCGGCAGCCCGCAGCGCCCGTATCGTTTGATTACCGCCACGGCCGGCTTCGAGACCTACCCGACCGTATCGCCGGATGGATCGCAGGTGGCTTACGAGGCCGACGATGCGACTGGCGGCGGCAGTGCGATCAAGGTGCAGACCTCCGGCAACGCGCCCGCGCGCCTGCTGACCGATACGCCTGCGGGCCATTCCGACCGCTTCCCGAACTGGTCGCCGAATGGCCGCGATATCGCGTTTGCGCGGTTCGGGCCAGAGGGCAGCTGCGAAGTGTTGATCGCCAGTGCGACCGGGGGTGCGATCCGCCACGTCACGCGCTGCGACGGCACCGAGCTGCTCAGCTTCGACTGGACGCCCAACGGGCGTGGCCTGGTGTTCGGCTCGCTGTCCGGCCGCCATGCCCATCGCGGCATCCGCGTGCTGGACATCGCCAGCGGTGCCTGGACCCCGGTGGACTACCAGGTTGCCGACGACAGCTTCGACTACGCCCCGCGTTTCTCGCCGGACGGCCGCTGGATCGTGTTCGTGCGCAACCCGCAGATCGGCGACCTCTGGCGCCTCCCGGCCAGCGGCGGCGTGCCCGAGCAGCTGACCAACGATTCGGCCGAAATCCGTGGCTGGGCCTGGCGGGGCGACAGCCGGCACATCGTGTTCGGGCGCCGCGTGGACAGCGAGGCACGCCTGTACGAACTGGATACTGAAACGCGCACGCTGCGCGATGTGGGCCTGGACGACGCGCAGTCGCCGGCGTTGTCGCGCAGCAACAACATGCTGGCCTTCGTGCACCGCAAGGCGCAGTTCGGCCTGTTCCGCGTGCCGGTGAAGGACGGCCGTCCCGGCACGCCCGAACGCCTGTTCCCCTCCAATGGCCGCGATGGCCAGCCGATGCTGGCGCCCGATGGCCGGCAGCTGGTGTTCACCTCCGATCGTTCCGGCAATTACGGCCTGTGGTGGGCGGACCTGTCGCGCCCCGACTCGCTGCGGCCGGTGGAAGGCCTGCGTCCTGAAACCCGGCAATCCGCCGACTGGTCGCCCGACAGCACCCGTCTGCTGGTATCGGGCCGTGATGCCGAGGCGCGGCCGGTGATCTACGAGGTGTCGCCGCGCGACGAACAGATCGTGGCGCTGCCGGTGCCGGTGGCGCAGCCCCTGCAGGCCTTGTACGCCGGTGACAACGACCACGTGCTGGTCGTGGAACGCGATCACGACGAGCGCATGCGCCTGTCGCTGTTCGATCGGCGCACCACGCCGTGGAAACTGCTGGGCCACGTCGATGGGGTGTCCCAGGCGCGGCTGGATGCGGCCCACCAGCGCGTGCTGTTCACCCGGCTGGCCGCGGGCGGGCTGTGGTCGGCCGATCTGCGGCTGGATCCGGCCAGCATCCAGCAGGTCAGCGAGGACCGGCCGTCGCGTTGGCGGTACCGCACCTGGGCGGTGGCCCGCGATGGCAGCCTGGATTACCTGTCCAGCCGGGCCGACTGCTCCACCGTGTTCGCACGGATCAACAGCCCGTCGCAGGGGGCGGAGTACTGCCTGGACGCCGATCGGCTCAGCGCCGGCAACGGCTTCAGCGCGCAGCCCGATGGCAGCGCCCTGTACCTGGCCCTGGCGGTCGCCGACGGCGCCGACATCGGGGTGATGACGCTGCCCGAACCGCCCCGCCCGGTGTTCTCGTCGGTGCCCAACCTGTTGTTCTGGAAAGGAAAGTAGTCGTCGTACTTCTTTCGTAACGGCGTCGTGACGAATTCGCATCAATCTCGTCGAAACGTCCTGACGCAGACCGCCCGACTTGGCAAAACGGTTGCCCCGTAACGGCAAACCCCGGTGTACGTCATGCGTCAGCTTTCCCTCGCCGATCGCGGCCAATCGCTCTCCCTGGACAAGATCGTCGATGACGGTCCGCTGCCCACCTGCCTGGGCGTGGCCCGGCTGGGCAGCCTGCAGACCGCTGGCACCACCTTCACCGTGTGGATGCAGCTGCGTGGCAGTGCGTGGGTGGAATCCAAGGAAGGCCGCTTCCGCCTGCGCCAGCGCGAGTGGATCGCGTTCGAGAAAGAATCCAAGCCGATGATCCAGGCCGGCCGCGATGGCCTGTGCATCGGCCTGAGCTTGGCCCCGGAAGCCCTGCGCGCGTTGGGTGAACTGGCCGACTGCAGCCTGTACGCCGGCCGCGGCAGCATGAGCCGAGGTGAAGTGCGGGTGGCGCTGCGCCTGTGGCGCGATGCGCTGGCCAGTGGCCAGCCCGCGCAGGCCCTGCGCCCGGTGCTGCTGCACCTGGCCTCGATGCAGCGTGGCATGGCCACCGGCGTGCAGCGCTGCCCGGGCCGTTCGCGCATCCGCAAGCGCCAGGTGTTCGGCCGCATGCAGCGCGCGCGCCTGTACCTGGAAGGCAACAGCCACCGGGTGGTGCGCATCGGCGAACTGGCCGAGCTGACCAACTTCTCCAGCTGGTACCTGTCCAAGACGTTCCAGAGCCTGTACGAAGAGAGTCCGCAGTCGCTGTCGGCGCGCCTGCGCCTGGAGCGCGCCGCAGACCTGCTGCGCGACACCGACATGATGATCGGCGAAGTGGCCGCCGCCAGTGGCTTCGACAACTGCTGCAGCTTCGCGCGTGCGTTCCGCGCCCGTTATGGCCAGTCGGCATCGGGCTTCCGGCAGACTGGCGGATCGCTTTCGCCAAAGTCGGCAAAGAGTCCGGTGGCATCGCGCAAATAATTAACGGTAACGCAATCGTAACTTTCCGAGGCGGTTTAACACGCTACTAACGTACCTTGGAGAGATTGATGAATTTTCGTACTCCCGCAGTGCGGCTGGGTCTTCTGCCGGCCGGCATTGCGCTGGCGCTCGTGCCGAGCTTCGCTTCGGCACAGGAAGCAGCCTCCGGCACCACTGACCTGGATCGCATCTCGGTCACCGGCTCGCGTATTCGCGGCGCCAACATGGAGACCCAGCAGCCGATCCTGACGATGACCCGTGAAACCCTGGAAAAGCAGGGCTTCTCGAACGTCGCAGACGTGCTGAACAACCTGACCTCGGCCGGCTCGCCGGCCATCTCGCGTTCGGACTCCCTGTCCTCGGGCGAGAACGTGGGCGGTTACTACGTCGACATCCGTAACCTGGGCGCCCAGCGCACCCTGGTGCTGATGAACGGCAAGCGCCTCGGCGCCACCACCGGTGGCTACCAGGATCTGAGCCAGATCCCGATGTCGGCCGTTGAGCGCATTGAAGTCCTGAAGGACGGCGCCTCCTCGATCTACGGTTCCGACGCCATTGCCGGCGTGGTCAACGTGATCACCCGCAAGAACTTCGACGGCGGTGAAGTTAACGTCTACTTCGGTCAGTACGACCAGGGCGACGGCGAGAACCAGCAGTACTCGATGACCCTGGGTGCTACCGGCGAACGCGGCAGCCTGACCCTGTCGGCCGAATACTCCAAGCAGGATCCGGTGTGGGCCAAGGACCGTTGGTACAGCCGTGATGGCGGCCGTGGTCCGAACTCGGTGGCCGCCGATGGCAGCCCGATCAGCCAGTACGGCAGCTGGTGCAACCCGCTGCAGGTCAACTGCGCCGATTCCAAGACCGCCGTGTGGCAGACCCTGAACCAGGGTGGCAACCCGAACAACCCGAACGACTACCACACGCTCACTGCCGAGGAGTACGCCAACTCCAACGAGCAGATGAGCCTGCTGACCGGTATCGAGCGCAAGTCGCTGTACGTCAACGGCACCTACGACTTCACCGACACCATCAGCCTGAACACCGATGTGCTCTACAACGAGCGCAACACGTTCCAGCAGATCGCCGGCTACCCGTACCAGTCGTCCTCGTTCGGCACCCCGCTGACCGCTGAAAGCGCCTTCAACCCGGTTGGCCAGAACGTCGACTTCCGTCGCCGCCTGTGGGAAGTGCCGCGCACCACCGACAGCCAGCTGAAGACCCTGCGCTTCGCCCCGACCGTCAGCGGCTACTTCGAGCTGGCCGGCAAGTCCTTCGATTGGGACGTCGGCGCGCTGTGGAACCGCAACGAGTCGATCAAGACCCAGCGCGGCGACATGAGCCTGATCGCTTCCGAACAGGCCCTGGGCGCGTCCTTCATCAACGCGCAGGGCGTGGCACAGTGCGGTACCGCTGCCAACCCGATCGCACTGGGCGACTGCCGTCCGTGGAACCCGCTGCTGCCGTACGGCGTTGCAGGCCAGGGTTCGCTGGCGGATCCGGAGCTGCAGGACTTCCTGTTCCCGACCTACACCACCCGTGGCGTGACCAAGACCACCAGCTTCACCGCCAACCTGTCGGGTTCCATCGTGACCCTGCCGGCCGGTGACCTCGGCTTCGCCGTGGGCGTGGAGCACCGCAAGGAAGAAGGCAGCTACGTGCCGGACGCCTTCGCACAGTCGGGCATGTCCACCGGCCTGGGCCAGAAGCCGACCCAGGGTGAGTACGATCTGAACGAGGTCTACCTCGAACTGAACGTGCCGATCCTGGCCGACATGGCGTTCGCGAAGGAACTGACCCTGAACCTTGCGAGCCGTTATTCGGACTACAGCAACTTCGGTGGCACCACCAACAGCAAGTTCGGCCTGACCTGGCGTCCGATCGACGAGCTGCTGGTCCGCGGCACCTACGCCGAGGGCTTCCGCGCTCCGACCATCGCCGACCTGTATGGCGGTCTGAGCTCGAGCTTCGAGCGTTACACCGATCCGTGCGCCGTTGGCGTGTCGGGCAGCGTGGCCGGCAATGCCGCCTGCCTTGCTGGTGGCGCTCCGGCCGACTACGTGCAGCTGGGCCAGGGCAACGTCCCGTGCTCGACCACGCCGTGCCAGTCGGGTGACCAGTTCATCTCGGGTGCCAACCCGAACCTGGCGCCGGAAACCTCCAAGAGCAAGACCGTCGGTCTGGTCTGGAGCCCGCGTTGGGTGCAGGGCCTGGACGTCTCGCTGGATTGGTACCGCTACGAAATCAGCAACATGATCATCGACGACTCCGTCGATCGCATCCTGCGTGATTGCTACGTGCTGGGTGATTCCAGCCGTTGCGGCAGCGTGACCCGTGCGGCCGATGGCCACATCAGCGCGATCACCTACGGCACCGCCAACCTCGGCAAGATGGACACCGAAGGTTACGACCTGGGCATCAAGTACCGCCTGCCGGAGCTGGCCATCGGTCAGTTCGCCATTGATTGGCAGACCAGCTACCTGTCCAAGTACGACGAAGCCGCACAGAACGCCGCTGGCGACGACATCATGATCGGCCGCGTCGGTCAGGATGCGCTGTTCCGCGTGCGCTCGAACCTGGGCGTCAACTGGTCGCTGGGCAGCTTCGGTGTGAACTACACCGCGCGCTACTACTCGGGCCTCAACGAGCCGTGCATCGCGATCGGCTGCACCGATCCGGACCGCATCGCTTACGGCGAGACCGCTCCGCTGCGCAAGACCGGCTCCAACACCTTCCACGACCTGCAGGTCAGCTGGAAGGCACCGTGGGATGCCACCATCGCCCTGGGCGCGAACAACGTGTTCGACCACAAGGGTCCGCTGATGTACTCGCAGCAGAACTCGAGCTTCGCCTACTACGGCGGTTTCGATATCGGCCGCTTCCTGTACATGAAGTACACCCAGAAGTTCTGATCCATCGAACCGCTGGTGCAATAAAAAGAGGGCGGCCCGCAAGGGCCGCCCTTTTTCTTGATCACGACCCACGGTCGTGATCTACCGCTTGCATGGCGCAAAAAAAATGGCGTGCCGAGGCACGCCATCATCGTTCTCAAACCATCGCCGGTAGGCAACGACCGTTGGTCGTTGCGCCTTATGCGTCCGCCGTAGCGAGTCCCATCAACCCATTGGCATGGTCCCGCCACTGCGGCAGCTTGGCCAGCACGCCCGCGCGCTGCAGGTAGTCCTCGTCCACCGGGTCGCCGTTGACCAGCGCCAGCGCCACGTGCACCGCACCGGTCACCCAGAAGCTGCGCGTGTTGGAGCGCTGCGGCTGCAGGTGGAAGGCCACCGCCTCGATGATCGGCATCGGCAGGCCCCACAGCCCCAGCAGGTAGGCGCCGGCTTCACTGTGGCCCGGGCGCGGGTCGGCGTCGTCGGCCGGCTCACTGCGCTCGTTGCGCACGCCGGGCAGCAGCAGGCCGATATCGGCCAGCAGTGCGGCGGTCGCGCCCAGTTCGGCGCTGGAATCGGGCAGCAGCTTGGCGGCCAGCCGCGAAGCGAGCAGCGCACGCTGCTGCAGCGCGTTGCGTTCACCGCTGGACAGCGGCGAAGCCGAGAACACCTCGCTGGCCAGCACCAGGTCGCGCAGGGTCGACAGGCCCAGCCGGGTCACGGCGGTGCGCAGGTCGGAAATGGTGCGGCCGCTGTTGAAGAAGGCGGAGTTGGACAGCTGCAGCACCTTGGCCGCGATCGCCGGATCAGCCGACACCAGCTTGGAGACATCGGCCGTGTCGGTGTCGTCGTCGTGCTCCAGCGCCTGGGTCAGGCTCAGGTACAGGTGCGGCGGCGAGGGCAGCTTCTCGATGCGGCCGATGGCGCTGCGCAGGCGCGCGCTGTCGAGCAGCTCGCGCAGCTCTTCCAGGCTGGTGAGCGCTTCAAGCAGCACTTCCGGTGCCAGCGGCAGCGGCAGGAAACGGTGGGCAACGCCGATCAGGCGTGCCGGCGGCGGGCGGTTGCCCTGGGCCGCGTCGACCAGCGCGATGCGGATCGTCTCCGGACGCAGCGTCCGGATCTGGCCCAGCAGCGTGGTCGCGTTGAGATCGGGCAGGGCGGGGCAGGCGATCACCGCATCCACCGGCGTGGACGCCACCATGTTCATGGCCGTCTGGCCATCGGGTGCCCGCAACGGCTGCCACTCTTCCCCAAGATCGGCAATGAAATCCATCAGCTCAGCCGACAGGCTGGCTTCGTCCCCAACTAGCAGAATACGCACGACACAATCCCCTGGGTGACCACGGTGAACCTCACCGTGGACGGTGTAGAAGTCGCAATGTACCCAATCCGGCGCAAACAGTGATGTGCCGCATTGTAAAAACGTGATGCCCATCGCTCCGGCGACCAGCGCCGGAGCGGGGTCATTCAGCCTCAGCTGTTGCTGGACAGGTAGCGCTGGTGCGCTTCAACCAGGATCTGCTTGGCTTCGGCGGCGCCGCCCCAGCCATCCAGCTTGACCCACTTGCCCTTCTCCAGGTCCTTGTAGTGCTCGAAGAAGTGGCCGATGCGCTCCAGCCAGTGCTTGGACACCTGCTCGATGTCTTCCACGTGCGCGTAGCCGCTGAACACCTTGGAGATCGGCACCGCCAGGATCTTTTCGTCGCCGCCGGCTTCATCGCTCATCTTCAGCACGCCCACCGGACGGCAGCGCACCACCGAACCCGGGACCAGCGGCAGCGGCAGCACGACCAGCACGTCGGCCGGATCGCCGTCGCCGCACAGGGTGCTCGGCACGTAGCCGTAGTTGCAGGGGTAGCGCATCGGCGTGGAGAGGATGCGGTCGACGAAGATCGCGCCGGTTTCCTTGTCCACTTCGTACTTGACCGGCTCCGAGTCCTTCGGGATCTCGATGATGACGTTGATTTCTTCCGGCGGGTTCTTGCCGGGCGAGACGAGTTCCAGACCCATGGTGTGCTCCGAGAGGGGGGATGGCGCGATAAGACCTCCCATTTTATGCCTTTGCCGGCCAACGTGCAGGGTGGGGGCTATCCGACCCGCCGCAGTGGCGATCGCCGACCGCCACCAGCGCACCCGGCTGATCCCGCCCGGGCCTGGGCAGGCGCACGGTGGAGGTCCCTTCACGGAGTACGCCCATGACCCTTCCACTGCCTTCCCGCCACCCCTGCAACGCCCTGGCCGCGTTGATCCTGTTGGCGCTGGCCGTTGCCGGCCCGGCCGCCGCCAGTCCGCCGCCCACTGCGCCACTGCACGTCGATCTGGTCGATTACCCCACGCCGCAGGCGAACTGGTCCGCCTTCCGCGACCTGCGCCATCGTCTTGAAGCCGGGTTCGACGATGTCTGCCCCGATACCTTCTGCGAAGGCGAGTACACCGATTACCAGCCGCTGAAACTGCGCTGCTCGGTCGAACGGGCCACGGGCAGGGTCAATGTCTGCGGCTGGGCCTTCGCTGCAAGCGAGCTGCGGGTGGACCCGGCGACCGGCGCCCTGGAGCGGCAGCAGCCCACCTGGCTGTGCCACTTCCCGACCGGCGGCGGCACCACCGTGGCGGCATTGCTGGCGGCACTGGACGGACCGCAGCCGTTGTTCCAGCGGCTGCCCGCTACGGGAAAAACCGTGTTCGAGGCACTGGGAGACTGCCTGCGCTAGCCTGCGCGCATGGACTCCCTGCTCGCCGCCGCCGCACGTGCCCTTGCCGCTGGCGACGTACTGACCGCACTGGGCCACGTGGCCCTGCGCAGCGACCCGCCGGCACTGGCGCTGCGCGGCGTGGCCATGGCCCAGCTGGGCGAGCTGCAGCGGGCCCGGGAACTGCTGCGGCTGGCCCACCGCGGCTTTGGCGCCGATGAGGTGCTGGCCCGGGCGCGCTGTGTGGTGGCGGAGGCGGAAGTGGGGCTGGCGCTGCGGGATCTTGCCGATACCCCCGCGCCGCTGCTGGCCGCCGCCTATGCGTTGGAGGAGCGCGCCGATCCACACAATGCGCTGCAGGCCTGGTTGATCCTGGCCCGCCGCTGGCTGTTGCTCGGGCGTCGGCAGGAGGCCGAATCGGCTTTGGCGCAGGTGCAGGGCAGGGCGCTTACGCCTGCCTTGGCCGCCATGGCCGGGCTGGCCGAAGCGGCCTTGGCGGCGCGCGCGTTGCGGGTGTCGCAGGCGACGGCGGCGCTGGACGCGGCTGCGGCCGCCGCGCGGGCCTCGGGTATCGCCGCCCTGCACGCAGAGGTCGTGCAGGCCCGCAGCCATCTGGCCCAGCCGGCGGCACGCCAAGTGGCCCGGGAGACGGCTGACCGCCTGCTGGACCTACAGGCCGTGCAGGACCTGCTGGCCTCACCGGCGTGTGTGGTCGATGGCTGCCGGCGCGGTGTGTGGATGGGGGGGCGGTGGCGGTCACTGGCACGCCGGCCGCTGCTGTTTGCGCTGCTGCGAGCCGTCGGCCAGGCGTGGCCGGGGGATGTTGACCGCGACGTGTTGATTGCCGAGGTATTCCGCACCCGTGATGGCGACGACAGCCACCGCGCGCGGCTCCGGGTGGAAATGGGGCGCGTCCGCGCTGCGGTGAAGGGGCTGTTGTCAGTGGAAGCGACCGCCAACGGCTACCGGCTGGTAGCCGCGCCCGGCATCGCGGTGGTGGTGCTGGCGCCGCCGATCGAAGGCGAGCAGGGCGCCGTTGCCGCATTGCTGGCCGATGGGGCGGCCTGGTCCAGTTCGGCACTAGCCTTGGCGCTGGGCGCCAGCCAGCGCACGGTGCAGCGCGCGTTGGCGGCACTGGAAAGCACCGGCCAGGCACGCGCGACCGGGCGCGGGCGCACCCAGCGCTGGTGGGCCATGCCGCTGTCCGGATTCACGACGATCTTGTTACTCCCGGCCGCGCTGCCGGGCGACTAGGGTGGTTGCCAGGCACCCCTTCCGATGTGCCAGGAGATGCTGCAATGAACACTGGAACGCTGAACCCCGCCGCTGCCCCGCGCGTGCACGACGCCGAGGTGGCCCGCGAATATGGTCCCTTTGACGGCGCCGACTGCATCCACGGTGTCAGCTTCGATGGCCGCCATGTCTGGGCCGCCACCGGCCCGGCGCTGCTGGCCTTCGATCCGGACAGCGGTGCCCCGGTACGCACGCTGGCCGTGCCCTGCGATGCGGGTACCGCGTTCGACGGTACCCACCTCTACCAGATCGCCGAAGCGCGCATCGACAGGATCGACCCGCAGACCGGCCAGGTGCTGGCCTCGATTCCCGCGCCCGGCGGCGGCACCGATTCGGGCATGGCCTGGGCCGAAGGCAGCCTGTGGGTAGGGCAGTACCGCGAACGCCGCATCCACCAGGTGGATCCGGCCACGGGCGAGGTGCTGCGCACGATCGAATCGGATCGCTTCGTCACCGGCGTGACCTGGGTCGACGGCCAGCTCTGGCATGGCACCGACGATGGCGAGCGCAGCGACATCCGCCGCGTGGATGCCCAGAGCGGGCAGGTGCTGGAGCAGCTGCGCATGCCGGACGGCATGCATGTCAGCGGGCTGGAGGCCGATGGCGCGGGCCTGTTCTACGCCGGGGGCGGGCGCAGCGGCAAGGTGCGGGCGGTGCGCCGGCCGCGCGCTTAACGTGACTCATTCTCATTTGAGGGGTAAGATGCCGCCGCCCCGGGCCCCCTCTGCATGTCCTCCAACGCATCCACCCTGACCGACCTGTTGATCCGCGAACGCCCGGCGCTGCTGCGTCGGGTGCAGCGGATACTGGGCAGCGACGGCAGCGCCGAAGACGTGATCCAGGCCATCTGGTTCAAGGCGCGCGGTGTGGATGCCGGGGTGACCATCGACAACCCGCGGGCCTATCTGTACCGTCTGGCCACCAACCTGGCCACCGACCAGGGCCGGGAACGCAGCCGCCAGACGCGGCTGTTGGCCGACCACTACCTGTGGGGGCCGGATGAAGTGCTGTCCACGGAAGAACAGGCCATGGCCCAGGACGAGCTGCAGCGCGTGCTCGCCGCCGCCGACCACCTTCCCGAACCGACCCGCACGATCTTCCGCCTCAACCGGTTGCAGGGGCTGACCCAGGCGGAAATTGCCCGGCGCCGTGGCGTGTCGGTCACGACCGTGGAAAACCATGTGCGCGCTGCGTTGCAGCGGCTGGCATGGGCGCGCAGCGGGCGGTGAGGCGCGGGGGCTTGGGGAAGTGCCGTTCCCACACGTCTTGATGGTATCGGCGCTGCCCTTCGCACCCTTGCCAGCCATGAGCCCGCACGACCTGCCTACCGACCCGACCGCGCCCACCTCGCCCGACCTGCTTGCCGAACAGGCACAGGCGTGGATCACGTGGCTGGCCTCCGGCGCCGTGGACGCGCCACGCATGCATGCCTTCGAACACTGGCTCAGCCTGCCCGGGCACCGCCGCGCGTTCGAATACGAGCGCCAGCTGTGGCAGGCCGTGGCGCAGCCGCCGGCGGGGGCGAAGCGTCCGCATGTCCGCCGCCGTCGCGTTCCCCGCCTGGTGCTGGCCGCTGCCGCCGCGCTGGCGCTGGTGTGGGTGTCACCCGAAGCCTGGTTGCGCCTGCGTGCCGATCATCGCAGCAGCCACGACGTGGTCACGCTCGCCCTGCCCGATGGCAGCCGCGCGGTGCTCGATGCCGATTCGGCGATTGCCGTGGACTATGACGACCAGCGCCGCAGCATCCGCCTGCTGCGCGGGCGCGCCTGGTTCGAAGTTGCGCCCGGGCGCGCCCAGCCGTTCCAGGTGACCGCACAGGACGGTGTGGTGGAGGACATCGCCACGGCATTCGCGGTGGCCAGCACCCCGCAGGGAGTGGAAGCGGAAGTCTCGCAGGGCCAGGTCCGCGTCGCGGCCTCGCCCAACGGCGGCTGGACCTACCTGCTGGCTGGCCAGCGCGCCGGCTTTGCGCCCGGCGGCCGGGTGGTGCGCCATGACGACCTGGCCCCCGACCGCATTGCCGCATGGCGCGACGGCGAGCTGCTGCTCGATGCCAGCGGCGTGGCCGATGCGGTCGCGCAGATTGCCCGCTATCGCCAGGGCCCCACGTTCGTGCGCGGCGACCTGTCGTCGCTGCCCGCCGTCAACGCCGCATTGCGCGTGGACCAGCCCGAGCAGGCGCTGGATGCGCTGGCGATGTCGGCCGGGCTGCGCATCACCCGCCTGCCGATGGGCGTGGCGATCGTGAGCGCCACCCCCGCGCGCTGAATGCGCCTTGGGGAAGGGATCGCCCCGCACGTCTTACCCCCGAACGTACCCGCCGCCGCCACGTACGTCGCAGCGCCCGCACCCCGTGCGGGGAAGCCGTGCTTTCGCGGCATCGCCTCTCAACAGGTTTCAACATGCTTCCCATTTCCCGACCGGCGCCGATGCTGCGCCCGTCCCGCCTGTGCACCGCGTTGTTGGCTGCCGGCCTGGCCTCGGCCACCGCGTTGCCGGTACTGGCCCAGTCCGGCGACACCGCACCACTGGCCGCCGCCCGCCCGTTCGATATCCCCGCCCAACCGCTGGCCGATGCGCTGCGCAGCTACATGCGCCAGTCCGGTGTGCAGGTGGCCTACCCGGCCGCACTCGCCAACGGTGCCAGCTCCACGGCGGTGCATGGTGCGCTGGATGCGCAGGCCGCACTGGCGCAGCTGCTGCAGGGCAGCGGCCTGGCGCCGCGCGCGCTGGGGCCGGGCGCGGTCACCCTGGAGCGCGCGCCGCGCGGCCAGGGCCAGGATGGCGTGATCCACACCGCGCCCCTGCGCGTGGCCGGTGACCAGGCCAGCGCCGAAGGCACCGCCGAGCGTGCGCTCGAGCAGTACCGCAGCAGCGGGTCGAGCGTGTACGTGCCACGGACCACCCTCGAGCGCTTCCGTGGCACCTCCACCGCCGACATCGTCAAGGGCGTGGTCGGCGTGACCGCCGGCGATCCGCGCACGGCCAACGCGTTGGACCTCAACATCCGTGGCATCCAGGGCCAGAGCCGCATCCCGGTGATCATCGACGGCGGGCAGTCCACCATGGACACCTACCGCGGCTATGCCGGCCAGTCGCAGCGCACCTACCTCGACCCGGATCTGATCTCCAGCCTCACCGTGACCAAGGGCCCCAGCCTGGGCGCCAATGCGTCGGGCGGCATCGGCGGCGTGGTGGAAATGGAAACGCTGAACATCGGCGATGTGCTGCGCGACGGCCAGGACGCCGGCCTGCGCGTGCGCAGCGGCATCTCCAACGGCAGCGCGCGTGACCTTCCCGCCTACAACGGCACCCCCGGTACCGACCGCAGCAGCCTCGGCGGGCAGTTCTTCAACATCGCCGGCGGCAAGCACTGGGACGGTGTTGACCTGGTGGCGGCCTACGCCTGGCGCGATACCGGCAACTACTACTCGGGCAAGCACGGCTACGACGATTTCCCGCAGACCCGGCGCACCCTGGCACCGTTGAACCCGCCCAACACCGAAGTGTTCAACACCTCCTCCAAGTCCAACTCGGTGCTGCTCAAGGGCACCTGGCGGATCGATGACGTGCAGACGCTGGAGGCCGGCTACCGCCACTACAGCGGCCGGCAGGGTGAAATCATGGCCTCGCAGATCATCCGCGTGGACCGCGACCGCGTGCCGCAGTGGGAGCCGGGCAGCGTGGACCTGGATGCCTACAACCTGCGCTACCGCTTCAACCCGGGCAACGACATCGTCGACCTGAAGGCCAACCTCTGGTACACCCAGGCCGACAGCCTGATGTACAACGGCCTGACCGGCATTACCCCGTGGTACTTCGACCGCCGCACCGAATGGTATGACGGCCCGACCTTCAACACCGACCCCGGTTACAAGGATGCCTACCGCAACGACATGAGCCAGACGCGGTTCGGCCTGGACGTGTCCAACACCATGGTGATGACTACCGACAGCGCCGGCCTGTTCACCTTCGACTACGGGCTGTCCTTCAGCGATGAAGACGTGGGCCCGGGCGACAGCGCGCCGATCATGCACGATGACCTGGTCAACAACCGCTTCCTGCGCAATGCCACGCGCAGGGAATACAGCGCGGTGGCCTCGATGAAATGGCAGCCGGGCGAGCGCTGGGACATCCTGGTGGGTGGCCGCTTCAACCGCGTCAGCATCCACGACCGCAACCGCCTGGCCACCCCGGAAACCGAGGAAGTGATCGGCCAGTACCGCTATACCCAGCTGCTCAACGGCAACCCGGCGCTGCCGGCGTGGCGCGCGCAGCGGATCGCCATGCTCAACTGGTACCCGGATGCGAACGGCCAGTTCACCGAGGCCTCGCTGCTGGCTTCGCCGTACAAGAAGGGCACGGTGGCCGACATCACCGGCTGGAATTTCCACGATGTCACCGCCACCGAAGACCTGGTCGTGCCCACCAGCTGGACCTGGTCGCAGCCGATCCGCCGTACCGACAACGCGTTCATGCCCACCGCCAGCGTCACCTGGCACGCCGATGAAGACACCCTGGTCTACCTCAAGTACGCCGAAGGCGTGAAGCTGCCCAGCCTGTTCGAAAGCACTCTGGGCCTGTTCACCGCGGCCAAGCCGGTGGGCGGCGAACTCAAGCCCGAGCGCGCGGGCACCTGGGAAGTGGGCGCCAGCACCGTGCGTCATGATCTGTTTGCCGAAGGCGACCAGGCTGCGTTCAAGCTGGCCTACTTCAACACCCGCATCGACGATCTGATCACGCGCGACTACCGCACGCTGTCGGCCGGCTATATCCGCAACATCGACCGTTTCAAGGTCTCCGGCCTGGAGTTCCAGTCCAGCTATGACGCCGGCAAGGTGTTCGCCGATCTGTCGGCGCATTACTACTTCGAAGCCAAGACCTGCGCCCCGGACATCGCCGCCGAGCGCCGCGCATACGGCGTGCAGCGAAAGAACGAAGAACTGGCCAAGACGCCGGACTGCGTCGACGGTGGGTTCGAGGGGTCCTACAGCAACACCCAGAATCCGCCGCGCTACACGGTCAACCTGACGCTGGGCTCACGGCTGCTGGACCAGCGGCTGAGCTTCGGCACCCGCGTGATCCACAACAGCGGTCCGATCAGCAAACTGGACAAGGAATGGAACGTGGGCCTGTCGGCGATCCAGCAGCTGTACCAGCCGGCGACCATCGTGGACGTGTTCGCCAGCTGGCAGGCCAGCGAGCAGCTGGCGGTCGACTTCAACGTGGACAACCTGACCGACCGCTACTACCTCGACCCGCTCGCACTGGGCGTCATGCCGGCCCCTGGCCGGATCATGCGCCTGGCGGTCACCTGGCGGTATTGAGAAAACCCGCGAGCCGGGCTCTGCCCGGCTCGCGCGTACGCTAACGGGCGGTCGCATCCGCGTGCAGCGCCTCGTTCAACTCATCTACCACGATCGCCCAATCCGCATCTTCCTTCAGCTCTTCGCGCAGGAACTGACGCTGCGCATCGCTCCAGTAAGTGGCTTCGGCCAAGGTCACGTCGCCGGGCAGCTGGTGCGCCCGGATGAACGCCGCAATGGCCTCCGGGCTGGAGTCCAACCCCAACTGCTCGAACAGGTTGGTCATGCGCGATTCGGTGGTGTCCATCATGGCAATCCTTGTGGGCGGAAGAATGCTCCATTATCAACACCCCAAGGTGAGGATGGCATCGCCGGAATGGGGGGGAGGGCAGCACCGGCAATCCGGGTTGGGGTAGTCTGCGCGACAGGCGTCTTATCCCTGTGCCGGACCTTGCCCGGCGCTGCCACCTTCTTTCTGCCAGAACGCCATGAACGCCACCGATACCCTTGAAGCGACCCGCAGCCAGCGCCTGAAGGCCGCCACCCGAGACAGCCACGGCGCGCTGGACAAGCGCATCATGGCCGGCGAGATCTTCGCCGACCGTGGGCGGTTCGCGCGCTTCCTGCGGGTCCAGTACCGCTTCCACCGCGATATCGATGGCCTGTACGCCAACGCCGCGCTGGATGCGCTGCTGCCCGACCTGGCCGAACGCCGGCGGCTGCCGCAGGTCACCCGCGACCTGCGCGATCTGGAACAGACCCTGCCGGGCCCGGTGCCGCTGCGGCTGGACCCGGACCTGCCACTGGCTGCCGCACTGGGCTGGTTGTACGTGGCTGAAGGCTCCAACCTGGGCGGCACCATCCTGTACAAGATGGCCGCGCAGCTGGGCCTGGATGCGGACTTCGGCGCACGCCACCTGGCCGCGCATCCCGATGGTGCCGCACGCCACTGGCGCGAGTTCACCGCCGCGCTGGACCGCGTCGTACTCACCGACGTCGAAGAGCAGCAGATGATCGATGCGGCCGATGCCGCGTTCCGCAGCGTGCACGATCACGTGGAGCTGGAATTCGCATGAGCAGGGGCGTGCGCGCCGTGTCGCGCTGATGCGCTGGCTCTGGTTCTGCCTGGGCTGGGTGATGGTGGCGCTGGGGGTGATCGGCGCGCTGTTGCCGGTGATGCCCACCACCATCTTCCTGATCCTGGCAGTGGGTTGCTTCGCGCGCAGCTCACCGCGCTTCGAGCGCAGGCTGCTGGAGCATCCGCGTTACGGCCCGTCGCTGCGCGCCTGGCGCGAGCAGGGCGCGGTGAGTCGCAAGGGCAAGGCATTTGCCGCCGGCGGCATGGCGTTCGGGTTTGCGATGTTCTGCTGGGGCGCGAGGCCGTCGTGGCCGTTGCTGCTTGGCGTAGGCGTATTTTTCGCGGCGAGCGCAGCCTACGTGCTGTCACGCCCGACCCCGTTGCCGTGATGGTGCGGGTGGGGCGACACCCCATGGGACACGCACGGCGTGTCGCTACGGACTCGAGCGACCATGGATCGTAGTGACACGCCATGCGTGTCAAAGCCATGATCCTGTGCACGTAATCCGCCTTGCGCGTAGCACGGAACGTCGAACGAAACCGATACCGCGACACCCTGTAAGGTGTCGCGGCACCATGACCGTTACAACAACGGCACCAGCAGCAGCGCCACGATGTTGATGATCTTGATCAGCGGATTGATCGCCGGGCCGGCGGTGTCCTTGTAGGGATCACCCACGGTATCGCCGGTCACCGCGGCCTTGTGCGCCTCGCTGCCCTTGCCGCCGAAGTGGCCGTCTTCGATGTACTTCTTGGCGTTGTCCCAGGCACCGCCGCCGGTGGTCATCGAGATCGCCACGAACAGGCCGGTCACGATGGTGCCGATCAACAGCCCGCCCAGCGCACGCGGCCCCAGCAGCAGGCCCACCACCACCGGCACCGCGACCGGCAACAGCGAAGGCACGATCATTTCGCGGATCGCCGAGCGGGTCAGCATGTCCACTGCGCGGTCGTACTGCGGCTTGCCGGTGCCTTCCATGATCCCGGGAATTTCGCGGAACTGCCGGCGCACTTCTTCCACCACCGCACCGGCGGCGCGGCCCACTGCTTCCATCGCCATCGCGCCGAACAGGTAGGGGATCAACCCGCCGATCAGCAGGCCGATGATCACCGTGTGGTCGGACAGGTCGAAGGCGAACACTTCACCCGGATGCGCGGCCTGCAGGTTGTGGGTGTAATCGGCGAACAGCACCAGCGCGGCCAATGCCGCCGAACCAATCGCATAGCCCTTGGTCACCGCCTTGGTGGTGTTGCCCACCGCATCGAGCGGATCGGTGATGTTGCGGATCTCCGGGGGCAGCTCGGCCATTTCGGCGATGCCGCCGGCGTTGTCGGTGATCGGCCCGTACGCATCCAGCGCCACGATCATGCCGGCCATCGACAGCATCGCGGTGGCCGCGATGGCGATGCCGTACAACCCGCCGTGCAGGTGCGCCAGCCAGATCGCCAGGCACACCGCGATCACCGGCAGCGCGGTGGACTTCATCGACACGCCCAGGCCAGCGATGATGTTGGTGCCGTGCCCGGTGGTGGAGGCCTGTGCCACATGCTGCACCGGCTTGTACTGGGTGCCGGTGTAGTACTCGGTGATCCACACGATCAGCCCGGTCAGCACCAGCCCGATCAGCGCGCAGATGTACAGGTTCGTTGCCCCGTGGGCGTTGTCCGGCATCAGTTGCAAGGTGATCGGGTAGAAGGCGATGGCGGCCAGCACGCCCGACACGATCACGCCCTTGTACAGCGCGCCCATGATCGAGCCGCCCGGCTTCACCTTGACGAACAGCGCGCCGATGATCGACGCGATGATCGACACCCCGCCCAGTACCAGTGGATACAGGATCGCGTTGCGACCGGCTTCGGCGATCATCAGGCTGCCCAGCAGCATGGTGGCGATCACCGTCACCGCGTAGGTTTCGAACAGGTCGGCGGCCATGCCGGCGCAGTCGCCCACGTTGTCGCCCACGTTGTCGGCAATCACCGCCGGGTTGCGCGGGTCATCCTCGGGAATGCCGGCTTCGACCTTGCCGACCAGGTCCGCGCCCACGTCGGCACCCTTGGTGAAGATGCCACCGCCCAGCCGGGCGAAGATCGAAATCAGCGAGGAGCCGAATGCCAATCCAACCAGCGCGTGCAGCGCTGCGGCAGTGTCCAGCCCCATCCGCAGCAGCAGCGCGTAATAGCCGGCCACGCCGAGCAGGCCCAGCCCGACCACCAGCATGCCGGTGATCGCACCGCCACGGAACGCTACGTCCATGGCGGCACTGAGGCCATGGCGTGCCGCTTCGGCGGTGCGTACGTTGGCCCGCACCGACACGTTCATGCCGATGTAACCGGCCGCACCGGACAGCACCGCACCGATCGCGAACCCGATCGCGGTGTACCAGCTGAGGAAGATGCCGACCAGCACGAACAGCACCGCGCCGGCGATGCCGATGGTGAGGTATTGGCGGTTGAGGTAGGCGCGCGCGCCTTCCTGGATGGCGGCGGCGATTTCCTGCATCCGGGCATTGCCCGCCGGTTGCCGGAGGATCCAGCGTGCCGACACGATGCCGTAGAGAATTGCGAGAATGGCGCAGAACAGCGCCAGAGAAAGCCCATAACGTTCCAGCATGTCCCCTCCCGGGTGATGGATGGCATCCAGTTGACGGACGAACCTCACCACGCGGGGCACAACGGGCTGCAACGATGGACCAACCCGTTCAGACCGTACCCGGTCATCAAGCGTGTGGCTTTGTTCAGCAATCCCTGGTGCCCCCGAGTATGCAGTGAAATCATCGCCCCTGCCCAGCGATTGCGCCGAACAGCCCAACGAAGCCCTGATCCAAGGCGCACGAGGCTGTAGCGCCGACCGTTGGTCGGCTCCGCGGTTGGTGCAATCCCATCAGCCCCGCGTGCGCCCCCCTTGCCACACCGTTCATCCCGCCCAAGCCACCCTCACTCCACCCCAACGGAGGCTTCCCGCATGTCCCCCCGCCACCTCTTCCTGCTGGCCCTGCTTCCTGCCTTTGCGGCTACTGCCGCCGAAACCCCCGAACGCCAGCGTCCGGTCGGCGCAGCCCAGGCAGTGAACGTCACCCACACCCTGCGCCAGATCCCCGAAGCCTGTGCCCGCCTGGAAGGCACCTTCACCGGCGACGCAGCGCAGCCCTACCGGTTCGTGGTCGCCCGCACCAGCGAGCAGTGCCAGCCACGCGCGAAGTTCGTCGACTTCGACAAGGCGCAGCCCAGCGAAGCCAAAGGCTGGAAGCTCAACGACGTGATCCGCGTGCCCAGCGCGGCCTGTCCCACCCAGCAGGCAGTAGTGAGGGTCTGGCGCCTGCCGATGGAACAGAAGCTGCAGCTCGATGGCCAGGGCCAGTCGCGCATCTACCTGGAAGACGCCAAGAAGCAGGCCGCTGCCGGCCAGATCGCGGAGATTCCGATGTTCGCGGCGAAGATGACCGTGGAAGGCAAGGCCTGCCCGTAACGCGCGCAGCAAAAACGCCCGTAGAGCCACGCACTGCGTGGCTGCACAGTGTCCGCAGGCCCGTTACGCCTCAAATGTTGGCAGCTTCTTCTTCACCGCCACATTCTTCAGGGTCACGTATTTCGGCAGTCCATCGGTGCCGTAGGGCAGCGGTGCCTCGCCCTTGATCAGCGGCGACAGGTACGCGCGGGCCTTGTCGGTTATCCCGAAGCCATCGCGGCGGATGAAGCCGGCCGGCATCTTCTTCTCGTGGTTGGCCACCTTGTGCAGCGGCGCCGGCTCGATCTTCCAGCGGTACGGGGCGTCGCTGCTGCGCACGATCACCGGCATCACCGCGTTCTGACCCTTCAGCGCGTACTGCACCGCCGCCTTTCCCACCGCCTGCGCCTGTTCCCAGTCGGTCTTCGAGGCAATGTGCCGGGCCGAGCGCTGCAGGTAGTCGGGCAGGGTCCAGTGCACCTTGTAGCCCAGCGTGTCCTTGACCCGCGCGGCCAACTGCGAGGCCACCCCGCCCAGCTGGGTGTGCCCGAACGAATCCTTGCCGCCGCCGGCATCTGCCACGAACCGGCCATCGGCGGTCTGGATGCCTTCGGAGGCCACCACCACGCAGTGGCCCACGCGTTCCACCACCTGCTTCACCTTGGCCAGGAACGCGGCTTCGTCGTAGGCGCGCTCGGGCAGCAGGATGATATGCGGGGCTTCGTCCGGTCCGTTTCCGGCCAGCCCGGCCGCAGCCGCCAGCCAGCCCGCATGCCGGCCCATGGCCTCGTACACGAACACCTTGGTGGAGGTTTCGGCCATGGCCGCCACGTCCAGCGCCGCCTCGCGCACCGACACAGCGGTGTACTTGGCCGCCGAACCGAAGCCTGGGCAGGTGTCGGTCACCGCCAGGTCGTTGTCGATGGTCTTGGGCACGCCGATGCAGGTGAGGTCGTAATCGAAGGCCTTGGCCAGCTGGGAGACCTTCCAGGCGGTATCGGCCGAATCGTTGCCGCCGTTGTAGAGGAACCAGCGCACGTCGTGGGCGCGCAGCACCGCCAGCAGGCGCTCGTAGCGGGCCCGGTCGGCCTCCAGCGATTTGAGCTTGTAGCGGCAGGAGCCGAAGGCGCCGCCGGGGGTATGGGCCAGCGCCGCAATCGCCGCCGCCGACTCCTTCGAGGTGTCGATCAGCTCCTCGCGCAGCGCGCCCAGGATGCCGTTGCGCGCGGCCAAGACCTTGATTCCCTTGGCCCTGGCGGTGCTGATCACCGCCGAGGCGGTGGCATTGATGACGGCGGTGACGCCGCCTGACTGGGCGTACAGCAGGGTACCTTTGGACATGGTGGGACCTTTGTCGGGGGGAAGGACATTGCAGGGACATTACCGGTATGAGGTAAAGTGCGCGTATTGCGGTGCAGCGTGATTGTGGACAATCCCGGGCGCGCGCCCTTCCGTTTTTTACCAAGTTGGAGTCAGGTTGATGCGATTGGTTCTGTTGGGACCGCCCGGTTCGGGCAAGGGGACGCAGGCGACGCGCCTGAAGGAACACCTGAACATTGCGCACATTTCCACCGGTGACCTGCTGCGCGCCGAAGTGGCTGCCGGCACCGAGCTGGGCAAGCAGGCCAAGGCCGTGATGGACGCCGGCAACCTGGTGTCCGATGACATCCTGCTGGGCATGCTGGAATCGCGCCTGGGCCAGGCAGACGTGGCCAATGGCTTCATCCTGGACGGTTACCCGCGCAACGTGGCCCAGGCCAACGCGCTGGACGCCGTGCTGGCCAAGATCGGCCAGCCGCTGGACGCGGTGGTGCAGCTGGATGTGCCGAGCGAACTGCTGGTCGAGCGCATTGCCGGCCGCGCCCAGGAACAGGGCCGCGCCGATGACAATCCCGAATCGGTGCGCAAACGCCTGCAGGTCTACACCGACCAGACCGCGCCGGTGGTGGATTTCTATGCGGGCCGCGGCACCCTGGCGCGCGTTGATGGCGTTGGCGAGCTTGCCGACGTGGAAGCGCGCATCCAGGCAGCGCTCAAGCGCTGACAACCTACACGCGCACGCCCGGTCCTATCGGAACCGGGCGTGCGGTGTAGAGCGCCAGCGATCGGGCCTGCTCAGGGCCCCACACCATGAGCCCCCCCTGGGGACGGCCTCTTGGGGAGTAGGACCATCGGGGGTAGTGCGGCTGGCGCGCTGAATTGTGTACGTGTTCACAGTACGCCGCTATCGGGAATTCCCTGACAGCACGCGTAAAGCCGCGCGCTGTCGTCCCACAGTCTGCTCTGCAAACAGCGGGCCCCATTGTCTGCGTCCATACCCCGGCCGCTGCACGGCCGCCCCCTGACTCAGGGGGCTACCCCCCAGATGCTTTGCGTCTCCCCTTCAGAGTGGGCTTTGGGCGACAATCGGGTGATGAGCACGATCCACATTCTTGGAATTGCCGGCACCTTCATGGGCGGCGTGGCCGCCCTGGCGCGGGAACTGGGCCATACGGTCCGTGGCAGCGACCAGGCGATCTATCCGCCGATGTCCACCCAGCTGGAACAGCTGGGCATCGCCCTGGCCCCGGGCTATCGCGCCGACAGCGTGGCCCGCGATTGCGATGAAGTCGTGGTCGGCAACGCGTTGTCGCGTGGCAACCCGGCCGTGGAAGCGGTGCTGGATGCCGGGCAGCGCTACATCTCCGGCGCGCAGTGGCTGTCCGAACAGGTGCTGCCGGGCCGCGACACGCTGGCCGTGGCCGGTACCCATGGCAAGACCACCACTACCACCATCCTGACCTGGCTGCTGCAGGCCGCCGGCCGCGAGCCGGGCTTCCTGATCGGCGGCGTCGCCGAGGATTTCGGCGTGTCCGCACGGGTGGGGCAGGGCCGCGAGTTCGTGGTCGAGGCCGACGAGTACGACACGGCGTTCTTCGACAAGCGCAGCAAGTTCGTGCACTACCGCCCGCTGGTGGCGATTCTCAACAACCTCGAATACGACCACGCCGACATTTTCCCGGACGTGGCCGCGATCCAGCGCCAGTTCCACCACCTGGTGCGCACCGTGCCCGCGCGCGGACGGCTGATCGTCAACGGCGAAGACACCTACCTGTCCGAAGTGCTGGCGATGGGCTGCTGGACGCCGGTAGAACGCTTCGGTTTCGATCCCGGGTTGGAATGGCATGCCGAACTGGTCAATGCCGACGGCAGCGCCTTCATCGTGCACCACCGTGGCGTGGCGCTGGGCGAAGTGCGCTGGTCGCTGCTGGGTCGCCACAACGTGCTCAACGGCCTGGCCGCATTGGCCGCCGCGCACGCGGTAGGCGTTGCGCCGGCCAGCGTGATCCCGGCATTGGCACGGTTCCGCAGCGTCAAGCGGCGCATGGAAGTGATCGGCAGGGCCGACGACATCACGGTCTACGACGATTTCGCCCATCATCCCACCGCCATCCGCACCACGCTGGAAGGCCTGCGCGCCAAGATCGGCCAGCGCCGCATCGTGGTCGCGATGGAGCCGCGCAGCAACTCGATGCGGCTGGGCGCACACGCCGATGCGCTGGCCCCTTCGCTGGCGCTGGCTGACGCGGTGGTGTTCCTGCACCGGCCGGAACTGGCCTGGGATGCGGCCAGCGTGATCGCCGCCATGCGCGGCGACGCGCACGCCGTGCCCGATACCGACGCACTGCTGGCACGACTGGGTGCCACCGTGCAGCCGGGCGACCATGTGGTGTTCATGTCCAATGGCGGCTTCGACGGCGCGCCGCGCCGCTTCCTGGCCCAGCTGCAGGCGCGGTGATCGGGTTGGCCATGACCGATTCCGTTGCCACGCTGCCGCTGTTCCCGCTGCACGCGGTGCTGCTGCCCGGCGCCACGCTGGGCCTGCGCGTGTTCGAGCGCCGCTACCTGGACATGCTGCGCGAGTGCAGCCGCAACAACACCCACTTCGGGGTCTGCCTGATCCTGGACGGTGATGAAGTCGGGGCCCCGGCCACCCCGGCCGCGCACGGGGTGGAAGCGCGCATCGACGATTTCGACATGGGCGACGATGGCGTGCTGGTGCTGCGCCTGCGCGGCCATCGCCGGTTCCATGTGCGCCAGGTGCGGGTGCGCGACAACGGCCTGATCATGGCCGAGGTGGAATGGAGTACGCCCGACCACGACGACGAGCTGCACCCGGAACACGCGCTGCTGTCCACCGTGCTTGGCCACATCATCGAACAGGCCGGCACCGCGTTCGCGCCCGCGCATCCGGCGCTGCTGGACCAGGCCGCCTGGGTCGGCTGGCGGCTGGCCGAACTGCTGCCGCTGGAGGAATCGCAGCGCCTGCAGCTGCTGCAGCACGATGACCCGCACCAGCGCTTGGACGCACTGCTGCGCTGGATGCCGGCCAACTCGACGCCGATCGACGAGAACTGGTAACCCGAACCGGCTGACCCCGACCGGGTGTCCCCGACCGGTAGATCACGACCGTTGGTCGTGATCGCTCTCAATACGTCCGCACGCGCAACACCGGCATGCCGGTCTCAGGATGCGTTCCGACCTCCTGCGGCAACCCTTCCAGCGCCTCGCGCACCGCCTTCAGCGACGGATCGATGCCGCGCATCGGCCGCCACATCCCGATCAGGTGGAAGTGCTGGTAGTGCAGCGTCTGCGCGCTGCCCAGCCACAACGGCTGGTCGCCCGGCTGCAGCTGGGTAGCGGCCGGCCACAGGCGCAGCGCGAAGATCTCGTTGGGCGCATTGCCCGGGCGCAGCAGCAGCAGCGATTCAACCTGCGTATCCAGCGTGGCCGGCAGCACCGGCACTTCGTCCGGGGTGGCCGACTTGTCCAGCATCAGCAGCGCCTGTTCCCAACCCGCCTGCGGCTGCACGCGCCAGCCCTGGCTTTCCAGGCGCTCGCGCAGCGGCGCCAGCGGCCCGGCCACCTGCACGTCCAGCGGCCAGCGCTGGTCATCATCGAATTCATTGCGGCGCGAAGGCTGGGTGCGCCACTGGCTGCCCCACCAGTCCTGCGCGGCCACATTGGCCGGCGCCGGCTGGGCCGGCTCGAAACGCTCCAGCTTCGCCTCGGTATTGCGCGGCGCATACCACAGCGCGGCCACCGCAAAAGTACCGTAGAACAGCCACGACACCGGCTTGACCCAGAACGAGCGGTTGAAGCGGCGGCGGTAGGCGATGCCCAGCACCAGCAGCCAGAAGATGCCGAACAGCATCCCGCCGACCACGTCGCTCAGCCAGTGCGCGCCCAGGTACAGCCGCGAGAAGCCGATCAGGCTGACGATGATGCCCGACAGCAGGTACGGCCACACGCGGGTGCGGCCGGGCAGCTCGCGCGCGATCAGTACCGCAAAGAAACCGAAGGTGATGGTGGCCATGGTCACCGACACCGACGGGAAGCCGAAGCCGCTGCTCGCCCCCGGCGGGCGCACCACGGTCACCGTGGCGCCCAGCAGCTTGGTCAGCGCCAGACCGAAGGCCAGTGCGGCCAGCCAGTGCGCGGCCGCCATCCAGCGCCGGCGCCAGATCAGGTAGCCCATCGTGACTGCCGTGGCAGGCAGCAGCACCGGCCAGGCACCCAGCGAGGCCAGCGCCGCCATCGGGTAATCAGCCAGCGGATTGCGCAGCGCCAGCATCGCCTGGTGCACGGCCAGGTCCAGGCTGAGCGGTTCGCCGTGGGCCACCACCGCCATCAGCAAGGCGAACCAGCACCAGCCCAGCAACAGCAGCATCAATGCCAGCATCGCCAGCGGGACCGATTCACGGCGCTGCGGATCGAACACCGACACCGAGTAGCGACCCAGGGTCGGGTGGCGCTGCGACCAGCGCAGCAGGCCGGCCAGCCAGCTGTCCATGCGCGCGGCCGACCAGCGGTAGCCGTACAGCACGATCGCCCAGACCACGCCCATCACCACGCCGACCAATGCCAGCACCATCACCAGCCGCCCGGCCACGGCGGCCACCGCGTCGTAGGCCTCGCCCAGCACCCAGCCCGGGGCCAGGAACAGCACCGCCCAGGACAGGCTGGCGATGCCGCTGGCCTGCACATAACGCATGGCCGGCATGTTCATCATGCCGGCGATGGCCGGCACGAACGGACGGATCGCGCCCACATAGCGCGCCACCAGGATGCTCTTGAAGGCATTGCGGCGGAACATCGTCTCGCCACGGTCGAGCAGCTGCGGGTAGCGGCTGAACGGCCAGAAGCCGCGCAGCCGGTCACCCCAGCGCCGGCCGATCCAGTAGCTGATGCCATCGCCGGCGAACGCACCCAGCGCCGCGCACGCCACGGCGTACGGTCCGGAGATCTGGCCCAGGCCGATGAACACGCCCACTGCGAACAGCAGCGGCAGCGCGGGCACGATGGCGCCAAGCACGATGACGGCATCGCAGAAGGCGATGAGGAAGATGACCGCACCGGCAAGCACGGGGTGAGCTGAGATCCACGCAAGCGTGGCATCGATCCATGACGAGTCCATCGGGGGATTATAGAGGGGCCAAAGTGACTGACTCCCGGCCAGCTAGAATGGCCGGCATGAATCGCCCGCTCCCGCCTGCCGCACACGCCCTCAAGGCCGACAGTTTTGGCCGCATCCTGCTGATGGAGGAGGGCGGCACGCGCTTCGTCCGCCGCGACCTGGGCGCCACCCCGTGGTGGCTGCGGCTGCCGGCCTGGTGGCTGGCCCGGCGTGAAGCCCGCGCGCTGGCGCATCTGAATGGCATGCCCGACACCCCGGCGCTGCTGGCCTGGAACGGCCGCTGGCTGGACCGCAGCTTCATGGCCGGCGACGCCATGTACCAGCGCCCGCCGCGTGGCGACGTAGCCTACTTCCGCGCCGCACGTCGGTTGCTGCAGCGGGTGCACCGCCACGGCATCGCCCACAACGACCTGGCCAAGGAAGCGAACTGGCTGGTGCGCGAAGACGGCAGCCCAGCGCTGATCGACTTCCAGCTGGCCGTGATCGGCAACCCGCGCTCGCGCTGGATGCGCCTGCTGGCCCGCGAAGACCTGCGCCACCTGCTCAAGCACAAGCGCATGTACTGCCGCGAGTCGCTCACTCCGGTGGAAAAGCGGGTGCTCAAGCGCCACTCGTGGGTGCGCGACCTGTGGTTCCGCACCGGCAAGCCGGTGTACCGGGTCGTGACCCGGAAGATCCTGCACTGGGAAGACAACGAAGGGCAGGGGCCGAAGCCCTGATCGACAGCTATGTGCCACATGAGTAGCGACATGCAGAGGATCAAGGCGGCGTTGGCTGCCCTCAATGAAGGTCGGGTTGAGGTCGATGCATTCTGCAGGAAGTTCGAAGACCTCTGGAACTTTCATGTCGATAGGTCGATCCTGCCGGACGATCTGTGTGCGTGTCTAGGCTCGCTCTTCGATGAGGTGGTGTGGTTCAGTCCGTATCCGCGTGAGGATTGGGACTACCCGGGGTATCGCGACGAAGTTCAGATCAGGCGCGCCGTGGCGCCTGTAATGGCGATGCTTGGCTTGAATGCCAAGCCTGAAATGGGTTGATGCTGATGAATCCTGTAGCTCGAAAAGTGCTCTGCCCAGCTTGAACAGAGCCTTGGCGCAAACAGCGCCTCTCGAGGCCAAGGGGAACTGGTTGATATTTCCCCTGCGATCAGTCCTTACGACGAACTCAAGCGCGCAATTACGAAGATCGAGGTTGCTACCCCTTGTTTGTAGATTGGAGTGGTCAGGTATATGTTGCCTCGATTCGCTCACCTCGATGGAAAAGCGCATGCTTAATACGCCCCACGTAGCACTCGCACTGGCAGCGCTCGCGCTCGGCATCTGGGCGTATTGCGCGATGCCCGGCTGGGTGGGGCTGCTTGTGTGTGGCTTTCTGCTGTTGTGCGCGTTGGTCGCAACCGTCATTGCCGCGCTGCGGCGTGGGGCGCGGAATCGGGTCGCACGACTCTGGAGGGAATTCTTCGATTCCCTCTACGGACTCTGAAGCACCAATGAGATTGTGAATACTGGGGTCAACGCCGCAGGAAGGTGAGGTAATGAGCAGTTTTGTTGAACCCGCAGATATTGGAGAGGCACTCGCCGAGTACAGGCGCCGCCTGTCTGATCATGCGAATGATGAGCTCATCGCGGATTTCATTGTTTTCTGCTGGCAGGCCGTCGACCCCGGCCGAGTGGCGACTTTGGATTTGTCTGATGAGTTGGTCGATGCATGTGCA
>NZ_JAGXKC010000380.1:0-277 GCF_019091045.1 Stenotrophomonas sp. GbtcB23
TCATGTTCGTCATGGTTACCGTGGTTTTCTTCGCCAATGCCCTGCTCGGGCGCCCCCTGATCGATCCCATCCTTTTTTCGCTGGCGCTTGCCGTCGGGCTGACGCCGGAACTGTTGCCCGCCATCATCAGCGTCACGCTCGCGCGAGGAGCACGCACCATGGCCGCGAACGGCGTCATCGTGCGCCGGCTCGAAGCGATCGAGAACCTCGGCAGCATGGATATCCTGTGCACCGACAAGACCGGGACGCTGACGCGAGGCGTGATCCATCTCGACGG
>NZ_JAGXKC010000381.1:0-276 GCF_019091045.1 Stenotrophomonas sp. GbtcB23
TCACCCGAACCGGAGGTGCCGAGGCCGGGACCTCCGCCCTCGTGAATCCACGCCTCTCCATCAGGCCCGACGATCAACGTGCGCGGTCCCTTGAGCACCACCACGCTGGAGGTGTCACTCGCCATCTTGACGGCATGCTCCAGCGGGCTGCGCTCCACGTCTTCTTTGCGCCCGCCGCACATGAACGCCATCTCGCCCGCATGCGGGGTGAGGATGAACGGCGCCCCCACGGCTGCGCACACGCCGCCGTTGAGCGCGCCCGCGTCGAGCACCACG
>NZ_JAGXKC010000382.1:0-276 GCF_019091045.1 Stenotrophomonas sp. GbtcB23
ACGGCTTCATAGGTCGAGACCGGTGAAAAGCCCATCATCTGGTAGAGCTGCAAGGCACGCGGATGATCGAGCGTGTTGGTCGTCACCGTGACCTTTTGGGGATTGCTCTGCCAGGCGGCGTAAAGCGCCTGCAGCAGGAACCATTTGCCGGTGCCAAGCCCGATCGCCCGTTCGAACAGGCCGAAATAGGAGAGCTCGATGACGTCCTCGTTTTCCTTGAGGAGCTCGAAGAAGCCGGCCGGCGCGCCGTTGACGTAAAGCACGGTGACGGAGACG
>NZ_JAGXKC010000383.1:0-276 GCF_019091045.1 Stenotrophomonas sp. GbtcB23
GTGCCCTTCCCGGGGGTCGCCGATTACACCGGAACGAAGACGGCGCTCGTGGGATATGCGAAGGGCATCGCGCGCGACCTCGGTCCCCGCAATATCACCGTGAACGTCGTTCAGCCCGGCATCATGCCCACGGACATGGCCTCGGACGTTGCCGGCGAGCTTCCGGATCGCGAAGCCATCCTGAACATGCATCCGATCCGTCGCATCGCAACCCTTGAAGAGGTGGCGGAGACCGTCTGCTTCCTGGCCGGACCGCATGCAGGCTACATCACTGGT
>NZ_JAGXKC010000384.1:0-276 GCF_019091045.1 Stenotrophomonas sp. GbtcB23
GTCATAGCCCTCCTTGCTCACCCCCGGTCCGGTGATCGCCAGAACCGGGTCGGCTGCCAGCAGGCGTCCCATGGAAAATGTCAGGAAGAACAGCCCGAGCAGCGCCGTCGCGTTTGCGACGACGCTGCCGATGAAGCGACGGACGGCGAGCTTGAAGCCAGCATGCGGTTCGTCGTCGACCGGGCCATTCGTGGTCGGCACAGTCGGGTTTTCTGGTGTCGTCATATCCACGCTGGCCACGCTCGCATCACTCCTTGGTGACATCGTGCCAGCGTG
>NZ_JAGXKC010000385.1:0-276 GCF_019091045.1 Stenotrophomonas sp. GbtcB23
GCAAGACACCTAAAGCTCCGCCCGACGCCGCTGGAGATTTCGAGGCGATAAGTCCACGCGGCCGCTAGGCCGCGGTTACGTGCAAATGCTGGAGCTAAACGGCCCTGTTGGCAGTGCTTGGAACGATCTAGCCTAGCGGAATGGCTGTTCCAGTGTCTCGAAATGGTCGGTGATTTCCCGTCCGGTGGCGATCCAGACATCGGATTTTTCCTGGACGTGGCGGAGGAAGTCGCGCAGCAAGTGCCAGCGCATCGGGCGCCCGGACACCTGTGGGTG
>NZ_JAGXKC010000386.1:0-276 GCF_019091045.1 Stenotrophomonas sp. GbtcB23
TGACACCAGCGGAGGGGTCGACAGAAGTGTCCATGGCCAAATTTTGCGCAGGCCAGGCTAGACCCAGCGTGAAGATTGCAAAGGAGGGTCAACGCAGTGGCAATCGGTTACGCAATGAGGCTTGTAACCGGCTCGGTAGGCGCTCTCCGCGAGTCGTCTTGTGCCCGTCGGACGTAATCAGGGGTGCGAGGCATCCGAACAGCGGCTCCTGTGAGCCACTGCTCACACAGGGAGGCATAGCATCAAAGCCCCGCCCCAAGCGCCCTCCCATGAACT
>NZ_JAGXKC010000387.1:0-275 GCF_019091045.1 Stenotrophomonas sp. GbtcB23
GGCATCCACCAGGTAGAGAGGCGTGTGCACTCAGCCCACCCAGTCCTGCAGCAGCGCGGCCGGATCAGGTCGCTCACGTTCGGGCACGGCGGTCTTCGGGGTGCCGATATGGATGAAACCCACGTTCTGCTCATGCTCGGCCAGGCCCAGGTGGGCATGCACGGCCGGGTCGCACGCCATCCAGGCGGTCAGCCACTGGGCGCCAAAGCCCGGCGCCTGCGCAGCCTGCAAAAGCGCGAAGCAGTCTCAGCCGGCGGTCATCAGCTGCTCCAGCT
>NZ_JAGXKC010000388.1:0-275 GCF_019091045.1 Stenotrophomonas sp. GbtcB23
GGATTCCGAAAGAAGTCGCTTTTCTTTGGCCACCTAAAGACCAATTCTCCGAGGCAGACATTGATTTTCTGGACGGAAGCGCCTTTTCTTTCAATCGCTCCCGCCTGCAGCCTGAGGAACGGCGAAGCCGGCCCCTGAAGGAACAGGAACGTGCGCGACGTCATGTCGCACAACCTGTGGGAATGATCATGGGCTTCTGGTTTGGCATTGACGAGGGGACTGCCTTGATGAAAATACCCTTCGATGTTTAACGGCACATCACGCAATTGACAGCG
>NZ_JAGXKC010000389.1:0-275 GCF_019091045.1 Stenotrophomonas sp. GbtcB23
GGTCGTCGTGGAAGTCGGGAATATTCATCTTCTCGCGCAGTCGGCGTCCCACCTCGAAACATTCCGGTGCCTTGATGTCTTCCAGATTGATGCCGCCGAAGGTCGGTTCGAGCGCCGAAACGGTCGAGACCATCGAGTCGATCGTTTCCGCGGCGACCTCGATGTCGAAGACGTCGATGCCGGCGCATTTCTTGATGAGGACGGCCTTGCCTTCCATGACGGGCTTGGAGGCGAGCGGTCCGATACTGCCGAGGCTGGGCACGGCCGTGCCGTTG
>NZ_JAGXKC010000039.1:0-32713 GCF_019091045.1 Stenotrophomonas sp. GbtcB23
GGCCCGCCGGTATTGAGATTGGCCATGCTGTCACCGTCGCGCACGTTGGGTGCGTCGCGGCCGGCGTTTTCATTGCGCAGGTTGCCTACGTCGTTGGTGAGCTTGCCACCGGCGACGATGCCCGAGCCCAAGACACCGGTCTGTTCGGAGATCGGTGCGGCGCTCCATGTGGTCTTCGACTTGTTGTACGTATAGGACTCATTGAAGAAGGAATGGGTCCGGTACAGCGTCTTGGCAATGTTGGTGACCGACGCGTCCTGGGTAATGCCGAAGGTGGCGAAGTCGCCACCGGCGGCAATGCTGGCGTACTCGTTGCGTAGTGCATCGGTGGTGATGCGCATGTTGCCGCCCGCATTGATCACCGCATCAGAACCGGCCGACACCACCACGTCTTCCACCGTGGTGCGCGTGGCCACGCGGCGCTCTTCATTGCCGCTGGTGTTTTCCGGATGGCGCTGCATGTTGATCAGCATCGCGTCCGGATTGTCGTAGTCCGGATAAGTGATCAGCTGCACGCACGTGGTGGTGCAGGTACCGTAGGCGTTGCTGTAGGTCAGGTTGTCCGATTCATAATGGAACGCTGGGCTGCCCGGCTGCGACGTCGACAGGTCGCGGAAGGGGTCTTCAGCGCCGGCCCCGAGCTGGTCGGGATTATTGCGGTTGTCCGCGCGGAGCACGTAGTAGATCACCATCGTGCCGCCCTGCACGTCCAGACGCGCGCGTTCGCCGCGCGCGCCGTACAGCCCGCCGCGCGCGAAGTAGTACGCACTGGTATTGGGGGTCATCTTGACCACCGCCCTGCGGATCTGCTGACCGTCCGGCGTGATGTAGGCCGAGTCCTCCAGGATGTCAGCCGGGTTTAGGTAATACACCTCGTAGGGCTGGAAGTTGGAGGTGTTGCGCAGGCTGCCGGTGTTGTTGCCGTTCTTGAACCACCCCGGCTGGTTCAGGGTAACGGGGGCATGCCGGGTGGTCTGCTGCTGCACCACCACGTTCTCGCGGATGTTGTTCACCGCTAGCGCGTTGATGTCCAGGTTGCCGGCGATTTCGATGGTGGAGCTGAGGTTGTCGATGCGCTGGGCAGTGCCCACCGCGTTCAGTCCGTTCAGGCCACCGCCGATGGCGGCGTCGCCATCGCTGAAGACCAGGCTCTGGCCGGTGTTGCTCAGCACGCCCACGCCCAGGTCCAGGCGCTGGCGTGCGGCAATGGTCGCCGATCGCTGCACGCCGCCCACGTTTTCCGCCTGGTTGTTGAGCGTTCCGGCGTTGATGGCGATGTGATCGCCATAGATGCGGCCGGTGCCGATGTTGACCAGCGTCCCGGCGTCGACATGGGTGGTACGCCCATCCAGCAGGCCGCGGTTGACCAGTTCGCCGGCGGCGACCAGCCGGGTAAGGCCGACAGAACTGATCTCACCGGTAGCTGCGTTGTAGACGTTGCCGGCGCTGATGTTGACGTTGGCACCCTGCAGCTTGCCCAGGTTGTCCAGGTTGCCCTGGATGGCCAGGGTGAGCGTGCCGTTGGCGGCCAGCTCGCTGGTGTTGGTGTAGCTCTGGCGCAGCTCCAGGGTCATGTCGCCCTGCGAGAGCACCTTGCCGTCGCCGGTGATCTCGCGGGTGCGGATGATCTGGTGGGTACCGGCCACCAGGGTGCCACCCCCGTTGGCGATGCTGTCTGCACTGATGTCGGAGGTCTCCGACGCGGACACCTGCCCGCCGGTGTTGTCCAACAGCCCGCCGAGCTGCAGCGTCAGGTTGTCGGCCAGGACCTGGCCCTGCTGGTTGTCCAGGCTGCCGCTGGTCAGCCGCAGCTGCTTGCCCTGCAATCCCAGCGCCGGGCCATTGGGCGCGCTGAGTGTGTTGCGGTTGTCGACGCTGGCGGCCTGCACGGTCAAGGTGCCGGCGGCGGCGACCAGCCCGCTGCGGTTGTCGAGCGCGCCTGGCAACGCGATATCGGCGTTGCCGCCGACGCTGATGGCGCCGCCGGCATTGTTCAGCGCCTGCGCGCGGAGGGTGAGGTCACCCGCCCCCTGGAGCGAGCCACCGGCATTGTCCACGCTGCTGGCGTTGAGCGTGATGGCGCCCTGGCCGAACACCGCACCGGCGCGGTTGTCGAACGCACCGCTGGTGATGTCCAGCGTGCCGCTGCTGTTGATGCCATTGCCGTTTGCGTTGGCGTTGATCAGTGCCTGCCCGGCGGTGTCGATGCGCAGGTTGCCGGCGGTCTGCAGCAGGCCGCCCGTGTTGTCGAGCAGGCCGGTGCGCAGCACGCCGCCGCCGGTGAGGCTGGCGATGGTGCCGCCCCGGTTGTCCAGCGCCTGGCCGCGGGTGTCCAGCTCCAGCGTGCCGGCGATGATCCGGCCGGCCTGGTTGTTGATCCCGGCCGCGCCCAGGTGCAGGTCGGTACCGGCCTGGATCAGCCCGCCGGCGTTGGCCAGCCGGGTAGCCGTATCGAGCTGCAGCACCGCGCCGGCGGCGAGGATGCCGGCGGTGTTGTTGAGCGACTGCGCGCGGATGTCGGCGCTGCCGCCGGCATTGATCGTGCCCTGCGCGCTGTTGTCGAGCAGGCCGTCCACGGTGAGGGTGAGCGGTGCACTGCCGTCGGTGTGCAGGATGCCGCCGCGGTTGTCGACGCTGCCAGCGGTGACCGTGGTGGCACCGCCGGTGAGGATGCGGCCACCCCGGTTTTCGAGCGCCCCGCCGAGGGTGAGCTGGTGGCCGCCGGTGCCGGCCGCCTGCACGGTGCCCTGGTTGTTGAACAGCTGCGCGGCGCGCAGGTCCAGGGTGCCATTGGTGGCCAGCGTACCGGCAGTGTTGTCGAGGCGGCCGCGCACGTCCAGCGCCAGGGCCTCGGTACCGGCGGCGGTGAGCGTGCCGCCCGCCGTGATCAGGTCACCGGTCTGGATGCGGATGCGCTGCGCGGCGGTGGTGCCGTTGCGCAGGTCGGTGCTTTCGCCCAGCAACTGCAGGGTGCCATTGCTGAGCAGCTTGCCGCCCTGGCCATTGAGCGTGTGCGCGTTGATCGCAAGCGTGCCGCTGCCGGCGTGCCGCACGGTACCGCCGGCATTGCCAAAGGTCGCTGCGGTGATCTGCAGGTCGCCATTGCTGGCCAGGGTGCCGTTGTTGCCGTTGTCCAGGCTGCCCTGCACCGACACGGTGCTGGGGCCCGTGCCACCGGACACCACGGTGCCGCCGCGGTTGTCGAAGCCGGTGGCCACGATGTCCAGCTGGTTGGCGCTGAGGGTGGCGTTGCGATGATCGACTTCCCCCGCACGCAGGGTCAGTGCCCCGGTGGTGGCGATGCTGCCCTGCTGGCCGAGCAGGCTGCCGGTGTGCAGGGTGAGGCCACCGTCGCCTGCGTGGGCGATGCGGCCTGACTCATTGATCAGGCTGCCTGCGTTTACCTGCAGGGCGTTGGCATTGCTGGCCACGGTGCCGCGGCTGTTGTCGAACTGACCGGTGACGTCGATGCGGGTGTCGGCGCTGCCGGCCGAGCTGAGCGTGCCGCCAACGTTTGAGAGCGCGCCGGCGCTGATCTGCTGCGCGCCATTGGCGGCGATTGTGCCGCCATTGTTGCCGAGCGCATCGCGTACCTGCAGGACCATGGCCTGTTCGCCGGTGGCGCTGAGGGTACCGCCTGCATTCTGCAGGCTGCCGGCAATGACCTTGATGTCGCGCGCGGCGGTGGGACCGCCGCTGATGTCCAGGGTCTCGCCTTCAAGGTTCAGCGCGCCATTGCTGACGATGCGGCCAGCCGCGCCCTGCAGGGTCTGCACGTTGATCTGCAGCTGGCCGTCGCCTGCCTGCTCGATGGCGCCGCTGCGGTTGTCCAGGGTTCCGGCGCTGATGTCGGCGCCGCCCGCACTGGCGACCAGGCCGGCGTTGCTGTTGTCCAGCAGCCCGTCCACGCCCACGCGAAGGTCGGCTGCGCTATGCAGGGTGCCGCCTTGGTTGTCGAGGCTGGACGCGGTAATGGCGAGATCGCCACTGGTGAGGATCTTGCCGCTGCGGTTGTGCAGCGCCTGGTCGATCTGCAGCTGGCTGGCACCGGTACCGGCGGCCTGCACCGTACCGGCGTTGTTGAGCAGCGCACCGGCGCGAAGGTCCAGCGTGCCGTTGCCGGCAACGGTGCCGCCGCTGTTGTCGAGCTGGCCGCGCGCGTGCAGCACAAGGGCATCGGTGCTTGTGGCGGTGAGCGTGCCACCGGCGGTGGTCACGGTGCCGCCGTCGATGCGGATGCGCTGCGCGGAGGTGGTGCCGTCACGCAGGTCGATGTCGTCGGCCTGCACGGTCAGGCTGCCATTGCTCACCAGCGTGCCATCGGCACCGAGGACGCGGACCGCCGTGATGTCGAGCAGGCCGCTGCCGGCCTGCTGCACGGTGCCGCCGGCATTGCCGAAGGTGGCCGCGTTGATGGCCAGGTCGCCGTTGCTGGCGATCAGGCCCTGCCCGCCATTGTCCAGCGTGTCCTGCACGGTGAGGCGGTTGGCCCCGGTGCCGGTGGCCACCAGCTTGCCGCCGCGATTGTCGAAAGAGCGCGCGTCCAGCGCGATCTGCGCCGCCTGCAGCGTGGCACCGCGATGATCCACGGTGGTGGCCGACAGGGCCAGGTCGCCTGCGGTGACGATGGCGCCGTCGCGGCCGTCCAGCGTGCCGGTGTCCACCGTGAGACCCCCGGTGCCGGCGTGGTTGAGCGTGCCTTGCTCATTGCGCAGGCTGCCGGCGCTTACTGCCAGCGCGCCAGCGTTGCTGGCGATCAGGCCCTGGCTGTTGTCCAGTTCGCTGCTGACGGTGATCTGGCTGTTAGCCGTACCGGCCGAGCTCAACGTGCCGTCGCGGTTGGACAGCGTGCCGGCCTCGATGCGCTGGGCACCGTTGGACGCAATGGTGCCGTCGTCGTTGCCGAGGCGGTCGCGTACCTGCAGCAGCATGTCGGCCGTGCCGGTGGCATTGAGCGAGCCACCGCTGTTGTCCAGGCTGCCGGCGTGCACCGTGACCTGGGTGGCGCCGACCGCGCCATCGCGCAGGTCCAGTTCCTCGCCCTGCAGCTGCAGCGCGTCGCTGGCGACCACGCTTCCGCCCGCGTTACGCAGGGTGGCGGTGTCGATGTGGAGGCTGCCGTTGCCGGAGATGGCGCCGCCGCTGTTATCGAGCAGGTTGGCCACGCGGATCTGCGAGGCCGCTTCACCGGCCGCGATCAACTTGCCGTGGTCGTTGGTGAAGGTACCGGCCGCGATGTTGACCGCGCCGTTGCTGCCGAAGGTGCCGCCGCTGTTGTCCAGCAGGGTGCGGGCCTGCACCTGCAGCACGCCGGTGCCAAGCGCGCTGAGCTGACCACCGGCGGTGACCAGGCGCTCGCTGTCGATCTGGATCTGCTGCGCCGAGGTGGTGCCCCTGCCCAGGTCCAGAGTATCGCCGCGAAGCTGCAGGGTGCCGTTGCTGAGCAGGCTGCCGGCCGTACCATCCAGGCGAGCCACCTCAATGGCGAGTGTGCCGCTGCCGGCCTGCTGGATGGAACCGCCGGCGTTGACCAGGGTCTGGGCGCTGATCGACAGGTCGCCGTTGCTGGCCAGGCTGCCGCCGTCTCCGTTGTCCAGCGTGTCGGCCACCTGCACCGTGTTGGCGGCGGTGCCGGTGGCGACGATGCTGCCGCCCCGGTTGTCCAGCGACTGCGCGGTGAGGTCGAGCTGGGCGGCGGCCAGCGAGGCGCCGCGATGGTCCACCGCACCGGCGCTGAGGGTTACCGCGCCGGCGGTACCGATGTGCCCGTCCTGTCCATCCAGGCGGCCAGTGCTGATCGACAGCCCCCCCGTACCAGCGTGGCTGATGGCGCCGTCGGCGTTGACCAGCGTGCCGGTCTGCAGCCGCAGCGCTGCGGCATTGCTGGCCACGCTGCCGGCGTGGTTGTCCAGGGTGCCCGCCACCACGATGCGGCTGTCGGCGGTGCCGGCCGAGGTGAGCGCGCCGCTGCGGTTGCTCAGCGAGCCCGCCTCGATCTGCTGTGCACCGTTGGCACTGAGGGTGCCGCCATCGTTTAGCAGGGCGCCGCTGACGCTCAGCTGCAGGGCCTGCTCGCCCAGCGACAGCAGCGTGCCGTTGCTGTTGTCCAGCGACCCGGCGCGGATGTCCACCTGGCGTGCGCGGGTGCTGCCCTTGCGGACATCCAGCGCTTGCGCCTGCAGCTGCAGCAGGCCGTTGCTGGCGATGCTGCCCGCGCTGCCCTGCACGGCGTTGGCGGTGATCTGCAGGGTGCCGTTGCCGGCGTGATCGATGCTGCCGCCGGCGTTGAGCAGGCCGTCGGCGTCGATGCGCAGGTCGCCATTGCTGGACAGCGTGCCACCCTGATTCTGCAGCAGGCCGCTGGCGCGCAGCGTGCTTGCCCCGGTGCCGGCGGCGACCAGCTTGCCGCCGTTGTTGATGAGGGTGGTGGCCTGGATGGCCAGTGCACCGTTGCTGCCGAGCAGGCCGCCGGTGTTGTCCAGGGTGCGGCTCACCTGCAGGTTCAGCGCATCGGGGCCAGCCGAGGTGAGCGAGCCGCCGGCGGTGACCAGATCGTTGGTATGGATGTCGATGCGCTGGGCAGCGGTGGTGCCGTCGCGCAGATTCGTGGTGCCGCCCTGCAGCAGCAGGCTGCCGTTGCTGAGCACGCTGCCGCCCTGGCCCTGAAGGGTAGCCGCATCGATGCGCAGGCTGCCGCTGCCGGCCTGCTGCACGGTGCCGCCGGCGTTGCCCAGTTGCGCTGCGCTGATCTGCAGGTCGCCGTTGCTGGCCACGGTGCCGCCGTCGCCGTTGTCCAGGGTGCCCTGTACGTTCAGGCTGCTGGCCTGCTGCCCGGTGGCGAGCACGCGGCCGCCGCGGTTGTCGAAGGACGCGGCGGTCAGGCTGACCTGGTTGGCGATCAGCTGCGCATTGCGGTGGTCGGCGGTGCCCAGCTGCAGGAGCAGGTCGCCTGCGGTGGCGAGGGTACCGCCCACGCCATCCAGGCGATCGGCGCGCAGGCGCAGGCCGTCGCTGCCGGCGTGGCTGATGCTGCCCCGCGTGTTGACCAGGGTGCCGATGCCCAGGCCGAAGCTGGCCGCGTTGCTGGCGATGCTGCCATCGCGGTTGTCGAGCATGCCGATCGTCCAGGCGCTGGCGGCGCTGCCGCCGTGCGCCAGGCTGCCGCCCCGGTTGAGCAGTGTCTGCGTGTGCAGCTCCGCGCCCTGGGCCAGGGTCATGTGCCCGTCACTGTTGTCCAGCGTGGCTACCCGGGCGGTGGTGGCGCCCTGCACTTCCAGGGTGCCGCCGACGTTGCGCAGGGCCTGGCCCTGCACCTTCAGGGTGTCTACACCGAGCGTGCCGCCGCTGTTGTCCAGGCTGCTGCGCGCGTCGAGCTGCAGCACGCCGGTGGCGTCGATGGCACCGCCGTCGTTGTCCAGCGTGCGCGCGATGTTGAGCACGCCGGCCGCCAGGGGAACCGTCGTGGCGGGCGGCGGGGTGGTGCCGGTGCCGGGCGTCGGGATGCCCGTGCCGGTGCCGGGAGTGCTGCCGCTGCCCGGAGCGGTGCCGCCGGTATTGCCGGTGCCTTCGCCTGGCGTGGTGGTGGCAACGGTGCCGATCTGCCCCTGCAGGTTGCGGACGTCGGCCCCCTTCAACTGCAGCGCCTGCGCGCCCACCTGTTCGATGCTGCCGGCGCGGTTGCGCAGCGCGTCGGCGTTGAGTTCGAGCCGGCGTGCGTTGAGCGTGCCGCCGCTGTTGTCGATGTCGGCAGGGGTGTCCACGCGCAGCTCGCGCTCGGCGCTGAGCGTGCCGGCGTTGGCCACGCCGCCTGCGGCTTTGATGCGGGTGTCCTGCTGGGCGTGCAGCGCGCCGGTGTTTTCCAGCCGTCCTTCGGCGGTGACCACCAGTTCGCCGGCCTGCGCACCGATCTTGCCGGCGTTGCGCATGCCCACGCCCTGCTCGTTGCCGACCAGCCAGATCCGGTTGGCATACATGCCACCCAGCGCGCCCACGTCCAGGGCGAACGCCGGGGCACCGCTGCCGGCGGCCTGCGGGGTCACGGCGGTGTTGTCCGCGCTGACCACGTTGTTGCCCAGGCTGGCCTGCAGCTGGTTGGCCCAGATGCCGGCGTTGACCTGCAGCGAGCGGGTGATGATGTCGGTGTAGTCGGTGCGGCTGGCATCCAGGCCGGCACCGGCAATGCGGATGGCGCCCCCGGCAACCCGGTAGCCTTCCAGCGCACCGTTGCTGACGATGGGCGTGCCGGTGGTCAGGGTGACGCGGCTGGCGTTGAGGAAGCCGGCGCCGTCGATCTGGATGCCGGCCGGGTTGGCGATGATCACCTGCGCGCGGGCGCCGGCCACCTCGATGTAGCCGTTGAGCTGGCTGGGACTGCTGCTGTTGATTTCATTGAGGATGACGCGCGCGGTGCCGGTGGCCAGCCACGGGTTGCCCTGCACCCAACCGCCGATCTGGGTCTGGGTATCGCCACGCGAGTTGTTGAGGATCACGCCCTGCGCGCCAACGTCGAACTGCTGGTACTGATTGCGCGAGACACCCGCCGCACTGGGCGTGGTGATGTTGACCTGCGGGGTGCCGTTGGCCGAGCCGACTACGGTGGGCCGCTGGTCGGCCGGTGCGTTGGGGTCGGCGATGATGCGACCGGCGTTGGGCGACTGCTGCGCCGAGAGCGGCTGCACCACGCCCACCCAGCCCAGCGCCAGCCACAGGGCGAAGCTCACCGGGCGCAGCGTGGCCACCGTGTTGCCACCGCGCGCGTCGCAGCCGCCGCGCGGTGCGGTGACCAGCTCCGAGGCGACCTGCATGACACCCAGCGTGCGGTTGAAGACCAGACGGTAGACTCGATTCACGGCGTTGCTTCCTTTCAATGCGGTGGTAAGGGCGCGCACCGGCACGGTGCGCAGTACCGTACGACGGACGTCAGAACGAGACGCCGAGATTCATGCCAAAGGTGGTGTAGGCGGTCTGGAAACCGGCGGGCTTGTCCAGCGGGCTGCCCACGAAGCCTTCCCACTGCACGTGGCGGGTGCCACCGCGCAGGCCCAGCGCCATGCCAGTGAGGCGGTCGCCGAGCAGCCATTCGGTGGACGGGCCGCTGACCTGGCCGTGGTCGACGGCCACATAGCTCTCCACCGCGCCGCCGAGCGCGAACGCCAGCTCATTGCGCAGCAGCCAGCCGCGCTCGCCAGTGAGCGAGACTTCACCGTCGAAGCCACGCACGGTGTAGCGGCCGCCGATGGAGAAGCGGTCCTGCGGGACCAGCCGCGAGCGGTTCCACTGCGCGCGCCAGCTGCCGGTGTAGCGCACGGCCTGGCTGCCCCACTGCATCGGCACGGTGAGCTGCACATCGGCGGTGACCACCTTGCCGCGCGCGGTGCCTTCGCCGAACCCCTCCTCCGGTGCGTGCAGCGCATCGAACGCGCCGGTACCACGTCGGTATGCCAGGTTGCCGTCCAGGGTGGCCTTGCCGATGAACTGGCGGTGGGCGAGCCCGAGTTCCCAGCCGGCCATGCGCCGGCGCTGCACCAGGATTTCGGTGTCGTCGATGAAGTTGTCCGAATCGCGGTACCAGCCGCGCGCGTGCATGCTGGTCTTTGCGCGCGCGTTGCGGAACAGCATGCGGGTAAGGCGCAGTTCGGCGTTGCGGCTGGAGCCGCTGTATTCGTAGGTCTCGAACGCGCCGGCCACGGTCTGCTGGTAGTCGTACTCGCTGGCGTTGGCACCCAGCAGCCACCACCCCATGGGGACGCTGTAGTGCGCGGCCCAGCTGTCGGTGCCGCGTGCGCTGCCGTTGAACACGGACTTGCCTGCGTTGAAATAGAACAGGTCGCTGATCCCGGCCAGGTTGTCCAGCGATACCGTGGCACCGGCCTGCAGCTTGCCGGTGGAGGTGCTGCCGGCGTCGTCCAGGGTCAGGTTGAGGCGCACGGGCGCGCGCTGGCTCCAGCTGATGACCAGGTCGCTCTCACCGGGCCGGGCCTGCTCGCCTTCCTGCGGCGGTGCGATCTGGATGTCCACGGTGGCGGTCGGCACGCGCTGCAGGTTTTCCAGCGCCTGTTCGATGTCGCGCAGGTTGAGCAGGTCACCGGGGCCGACCGCCAGTGCGTTCCACAGCGCCGGGGTGCGTCCTTCACCGCTGGCGAAGCGGACCGCGTGGATGCGGCCGGGCACCACCGTGAGCGTGAGCGTGCCGGTCTTCAGGTCCTGCGGGGCGGCAAGTATGCGGGTGGTGACGAAGCCGCGGGCGATGATCGCGTTCTGCACGCGCTTCATCACGATGTCCACGCCACCGGTGCCGAGGCAGCGCCCGGTGGCGCGATCGTTGCGCGGATCGGCGGCCTTCAGCGCCCAGCCGAAGCGTTCGGCCAGTTCACCGTCGAGCACGATGTGGTTGATGGTGAAACAGGGCGATTCGTCGACCGGCAGGCGACCGACGGCTTCTTCCGGGGCTGCCTGCAGGCGCACGTCAGGCGTGGTTTCCTGCTGCTCGCGCAGCACACGCTCACGCTCCTGCTGGCGCAGCAGTTCCTGGTCTGACGGCCCGGCCACCTGTGCAACGGCGGCAGCCGGCAGGCAGGCGATTGCCACGGCCACGGCCAACGGCCAGCGCAGCGCACGGCTGCGTTCGATACGTCCCTGATCCACGTTCACGCGCTTCCCTGGCAGAAAATTCTGAAGCCTCCGATCCTGAAACGGCCGGCGGGCGGCGAACTTTAAAGCAATCCTGCGATCCGAAACAGCGCTGGATCCTCCCTTTCGTTTGTAGGAAAACTACGCATCGCGCGTGAAAGTGAGACTTCGCCCGGGGCGTGCGCGGGCATAAAAAAACCGGCGGCCCGAAGACCGCCGGTAGCAACGTCAATGGTCAACGTGCATTACCGCAATGGTGTAACCCCGAAGAAACTGTGACCTCTATCAGACCTCGTAAGCGGATTCGCCGTGCGAGGTGACGTCCAGACCAGTGCGCTCGGCTTCCTCGGTGACGCGCAGGCCGAAGACCAGGCGCACCACCAGCAGGATGGCGACGGTGACAACCGCGCACCAGGCGATGGTGAAGCCTACGCTGACCAGCTGCACCCACACCTGGTGGCCGATGTCGAGGTCGGCCTTGGTGCCGCCCAGCGACTGCGCGCTGAACACACCGGTGAGCAGCGCGCCGACGATGCCGCCGACCCCGTGCACGCCGAATACGTCGGCGGTGTCATCGACCTTGAGCAGGCGCTTGAGGCCGGTGACGCCCCACACGCAGACCACGCCGGTGACCAGGCCGATCACGATCGCACCCAGCGGACCCACGGTGCCGCAGGCCGGGGTGATGCCGACCAGGCCGGCGACCGCGCCGGACGCCGCGCCCAGCGCGGACGGCTTGCCCTTGCTGACCGCTTCGACCAGGGTCCAGCCCAGCACCGCAGCGGCGGTGGCGAGGATGGTGTTGATGAAGGCCAGCGATGCCACGGTGTCGGCAGCAGCAGCCGAGCCGGCATTGAAGCCGAACCAGCCCACCCACAGCAGCATCGCGCCGATGTAGGTGAACGGCACGTTGTGCGGCTTCAGGGCGGTCTGGCCGTAGCCGATGCGCTTGCCGACGAAGTACGCCGCGACCAGCCCGGCCACGCCGGCGTTGATGTGCACGACGGTGCCACCGGCGAAGTCGATCGCGCCCATTGCGCCGAGGTAACCGCCGCCCCACACGATATGGGCCATCGGGATGTAGCTCAGGGTGAACCACAGTGCCGAGAACAGCAGCACCGCCTTGAACTTGATGCGCTCGGCGAACGCACCGACGATCAGCGCGGTGGTGATGCCGGCGAAGGTGGACTGGAAGGCAACGAACAGGTAATCCGGCAGGCCCTTGATCGGGGTGTTACCCACCGAATCGGGCGCAAAGCCCTTGAGGAAGGCGAACTGGGTGAACGAGCCGAAGAAGGCGTTGCCTTCGCTGAACACCGCGCTGTAGCCGTAGGCCACCCACAGGATCAGCACCAGCGAGAACACCACCAGGATCTGGCTGAGGACGGACAGTACGTTCTTGGAGCGGACCAGGCCGCCGTAGAACAGGGCCAGGCCAGGCACCACCATCAGCAGCACCAGCAGGGTGGAGGTGAGCATCCAGGCGACGTCGCCATGGTCGAAGGTAGGCGCTGCGGCAGCTTCCGCGGCGGCGGCCGGGGCCGCGGCTTCCGGGCCGGGCAGCGGTTCGACGGCAACGGCTTCCGACGGTGCGGGGCTGACCTGGGCCTGGGCATGCGCGGTGCCTGAGAAGGCACCCACCGCCAGCGCGCTGAACAGCATCAACAGGCACACCGCGTGGAACCGGGCTTGCCACCCGGTGAACAAGGAAGTCTTCATTGTGGGCTCCGAGTGGGGTTAGAGCGCGTCCGCGCCGATTTCGCCGGTGCGGATGCGGATGACCTGTTCAACGGCGGTGACGAAGATCTTGCCGTCGCCGATCTTGCCGGTGCCGGCCGCGTTCTGGATCGCTTCAACCACCGCGTCCAGTCGTTCGTCGGTGACCACGGTTTCGATCTTGATCTTGGGCAGGAAATCCACGACGTATTCGGCGCCGCGATACAACTCGGTGTGTCCCTTCTGGCGACCGAAGCCTTTTACTTCAGTCACGGTAATGCCCGACACGCCCGCATCGGAGAGGGCCTCGCGGACCTCGTCGAGCTTGAACGGCCGGATGATGGCGGAGATCAGTTTCATGCGCATGTCCCGATGGTGGATGGAACCGGCCCGAAGACGCAGGCCGATGTCAGGTCAACCGGCGGCCACTTGCACATGGCCGCCGGTCGTTGCGCCGGACGTTGCATGGACCGCGATGACGCGGGAGGGAGGTGTGGCCCATGCTGCGCGTCCGGTCTCTCTTTTCCCCTGGTGGTGCGGCAGAAGCAGCCGACTAACAGTCGGCTCTACCGGGTGGTGCGTGCGGATTGCCGGGTGGTGCGTGCGGATTGCCGCGTCGTGCGTGCGGAATGCCGCGTGGTGCGTGCTGCCGCGTCGTGGCTCCCCAGCCATGGCGCGTTGGTGCAGAAGCGGTGGCGATGACGAAGGTGGGAGGGAAGTCCTTCGGCATCGCCACCTGTTGCTCAGTTGGCGTAGTACATCTGGTATTCGAGCGGATGCGTGGCGGCGCGGAAGCGGGTCACTTCCTGCATCTTCAGCGCGATGTAGCCATCGATGAAGTCGTCGGTCATCACGCCGCCGGCCTTGAGGAACTCGCGGTCCTTGTCCAGCGCTTCCAGGGCCTGGTCCAGGCTGGAGCACACCTGCGGAATCAGCTTCTCTTCTTCCGGCGGCAGGTCGTACAGGTCCTTGTCGCTCGGTGCGCCCGGGTCGATCTGGTTCTTGATGCCGTCCAGGCCGGCCATCATCAGCACGGTGAAGGTCAGGTAGCCGGACTGGATCGGATCGGGGAAGCGCATTTCAATGCGGCGCGCCTTCGGGTTGGACACCCACGGAATGCGGCACGAGGCCGAGCGGTTGCGGGCCGAGTAGGCCAGCATGACCGGGGCTTCGAAGCCCGGGACCAGGCGCTTGTAGCTGTTGGTGCCGGAGTTGGCGAAGGCGTTGATGGCCTTGGCGTGCTTGAAGATGCCGCCGATGTACCACAGCGCCAGCTGGCTCAGGCCGCCGTAGCCGTCGCCGGAGAACAGGTTGGTGCCGCCCTTGGACAGCGACTGGTGCACGTGCATGCCGCTGCCGTTGTCGCCGACGATCGGCTTGGGCATGAAGGTGGCGGTCTTGCCGTTGCGGTGGGCCACGTTCTTGATGACGTGCTTCATGCGCAGCAGTTCGTCGGCCTTCTGCACCAGGGTGCTGAACTTGGTGCCGATTTCGCACTGGCCGGCGGTGGCCACTTCGTGGTGCTGCACTTCGACTTCAATGCCGACCTGTTCCAGCGTCTTGCACATTTCAGCGCGCAGGTCGTGCAGCGAATCGGTCGGCGGGACCGGGAAGTAGCCGCCCTTGACGGCCGGACGGTAGCCGCTGTTGGCGCCGTCGAACTTGTCGCCGGTGCTCCAGGCAGCTTCTTCGGAGGAGATCTTGAAGAAGGTGTTGCCCATGTCGTTGGCGAACTGGACGGAGTCGAAGATGAAGAACTCCGGCTCCGGGCCGAAGAAGGCCTGTTCGGCAATGCCGGAGGACTTCAGGTAGGCCTCGGCGCGCTTGGCGATGCCGCGCGGGCAGCGGCCGTACGGCTGCATGGTGGCCGGGTCGAGGATGTCGCAGCTGATCACCAGGGTCGGGTGCTGGTAGAACGGGTCGACGTAGGCGCTGGCCGGGTCAGGCAGCAGGACCATGTCGGACTCATTGATGCCCTTCCAGCCGGCGATGGAGCTGCCGTCGAACATCTTGCCTTCTTCGAACAGCGACGGTTCCACGATGCTGACCGGGAAGGTGACGTGCTGTTCCACACCGCGCATGTCGACAAAACGCAGGTCGATGAACTCGATCTGGTTGTCCTTGATCAGCTTCTCAACATTTTCCACGGACATCGGTGAAACCTCAGATGGGTGATTGCCTGTGTGGATAGAGCAATCCCCGTGCCAACTTTTCGTGGCGCACAAGTGGTTGATTTCACACGGCGTGCACCCGGATGGACGCTGAACGCGGCGCACCATTGCGGTGCAATGGCCGCACCATGCACACATTTGGTGCGGGTTGTGATGTTTTATGATTTCACCGCACCAGCCGGGCAGGGCCCGGCTCTACCCCTTCATTTTTCGAGCAATTGCCCGCCGATGTCCGATCTGTTCTCCGCCCTGCTGTTGGGCATCCTTGAAGGCCTCACCGAGTTCCTGCCGATTTCCAGCACCGGCCACCTGCTGATCGCCCAGCACTGGCTGGGCGCACGCTCGGACTTCTTCAACATCGTGATCCAGGCCGGTGCGATCCTGGCCATCACCCTGGTGTTCCGCCAGCGGTTGTGGACGCTGGCCACGGGCCTGCACGACCGCGCCAACCGCGATTACGTGCTCAAGCTGGGCACCGCGTTCCTGGTCACCGCGATCGTAGGCCTGCCGGTCCGGCTGGCCGGCTGGGAGCTGCCCGAAACGGTGACCCCGGTGGCGTGGGCGCTGATCATCGGCGGTATCTGGATGATCCTGGTGGAAGCGCGCACCGCGCGCCTGCCCGACCGCGACGAGGTGACCTGGAAGGTGGCGGTGCTGGTTGGCCTGGCGCAGGTGGTGGCCGGCGTGTTCCCGGGCACCTCGCGGTCGGCGGCGGCAATCTTCATCGCGATGCTGTTCGGCCTGAGCCGGCGCGCGGCCGCCACTGAATTCGTGTTCCTGGTGGGTATTCCCACCATGTTCGCCGCCAGTGGCTACGCATTCCTGGAACTGGCCAAGGACGGCAGGCTGGCCAGCGAGAACTGGGCCGACGTGGGCGTGGCCTTCGTTGCCGCCGTCATCACCGGCTTCGTCGTAGTGAAGTGGCTGCTGGGCTACATCAAGGCCCACCGCTTCACGGCGTTTGCGTTCTACCGGATCGCACTCGGTGCGGGCCTGCTGCTGTTCCTGCCTGCCGGGAACTGAACAGCGCCGCGCCGCCGCAACCCCACCCGGGGTGCTCCAACGTTTTTCCCCGGGTTCCCAAGGAGATGTCCATGAAAACCACCCGCAACCTGATGCTGATCCTGCCGCTGGCCCTGCTGGCTGCGTGCAGCAACCCCTCCAGCCAGGCCCCCGCCGGCCCCGGCCGCGACGACCTCGCGCCGGCCCCGACCGCCGCCGCCGACCAGAAGGCCGCCGTGCAGCTGGACGTGCAGCGCCTGCAGGGCAACCACTGGGTGCTCGACAGCGCCACCGACAGCGCCGGCAAGCGCATCGATGCGCTGTTCGCGCGCGCCGACAAGCCGGTCACGCTGGACTTCATCGATGGCCGCCTGGCCGTGAGCAATACCTGCAACCGCATGGGCGGCGGCTACACCCTGGCCGACGGCACGCTTACCGTTTCGCCGATGGCCTCGACCATGATGGCCTGCACCGACAAGGCGCTGATGGCGCTGGACCAGGCGGTGGGTTCGCGGCTGGAAGGCGCGCTGAAGACCGAGCTGGGCGGCGAAGGCCAGCTCACCCTGCGCACCGCCAGCGGTGACGTGCTGGTGTTCAGCCCGCAGCCCACCGCCGAAACCCGCTTCGGCGGCCCGGGCGAGACGATCTTCATCGAGGTGGCCGCGCAGACCAAGCCGTGCCCGCACCCGATGATCCGCGACAAGCAGTGCCTGCAGACCCGTGAGATCCACTTCGACGACGAGGGGATCAAGCAGGGTACGCCGGGCGCGTTCGAGAACTTCTACGACGTGATCGAGGGCTATACCCACGAAGCCGGCACGCGCAACGTGCTGCGGGTGAAGCGCTTCAACGTGGCCAACCCGCCGGCCGATGCGTCGTCGAAGGCGTATGTGCTGGATATGGTCGTGGAGTCTGCGACCGAAAAGTGACCGGCATTGCGTGGGCCGGCCAACGGCCGGCGCTACCGATGCACTGTGCCGCCCGATGATCGATCGGGCGGCTTTTTTTTACGCCAACGCCGGGTTGAGCGTGTAGGTGCCGTGCAACGCGGCTTCGGCCAGCACGTGGCCGTGCATGGCCTTGTGCACGTCGGCGGCCGTGAACGGGGTGGGCAGCTCGAGCGTGGCCACGTCCAGCGCGAACAGGCGGAAGAAGTAACGGTGCACGCGTGTGTCGTTGAACGGCGGGTACGGGCCGTCGTAGCCCAGATACTGGCCGGCCATGTCCGGGTTGCCGGCGAACCAGCCGGTGAAATCGTTCAGGCCCTGGCGCGCACCGGCCGGGCCGGCAGGCTGCAGCTTGCCCTTGGCGGTGAAGCCGTCGCTGCAGCTGGCTTCGACGATCTCGCGCAGCTCGGCCGGAATGTCGGCCATCGCCCAGTGGGTGAAGTCGGCACGTGGCTGGTCGACGGGCACGCTGCAGTCGCTGCGGCCCACCGTTTCCGGCACCGTGGGCACGTCCGGGTCGATGCACAGCAGGGCGAACGAACGGGTGCCCTCGGGCACCTCGCTCCAGGCCAGCGGCGGGTTGCGGTTGGCGGCGAAGCCGTCTGCATCACCTGCGGCGAAGCTGCTGTCGATCGGCGCGCCGTTGCGCAGGCGGGTACTGGTGAGTTTCATCAGGGTCTCCTTACGCTTCGGTATAGCCAAGCCGCACCGCAACCGGGGTGAGCTGGGCGAACGCGGCAGACAGGACCTCGCTGTACTGGCGCCAGTGGCCGGCCGGGAAGCGCGCCGGGCCAAGGGTCTGCGCGGGCGGGAAATGCACGCCGAACAAGCGGCCCAGATGCTCGGCCATGGCGGCCGGGTCGTTGCCGATCTCGTCGACGCGCACCACCGCGTGCGGGTACAGGTCCTGCTCGTGCAGCGTTGCGATCTGGGCAAGTGCGCGCGCCAGCCACTCGGCCACTTCGTGCACCGAGTTCACCGCAAAAGGTGCCGGTGCGCCGTGTGCCAGCCACTCCAGCAGCATGTCACGCGGGTCGCGCAGCACCAGCAGCAGGCGGCCTTCGGGCAGCTGCGGGCGCAGCGCCCACAGCAGCGCGTTGTCCCACCAGAGCAGCCAGTCGATCACGTTGCCATCGGCCAGGCCGCGTTCGGGCAGGGCGGCGCGCCACTGCGCCACCAGCTGCTCCGGCGCCAGCTTGCCGGTGGAGAGGTCCTGCAGCGCGTGGTAGCTCTGGAACGCATCATTGGGCGGGTTGGGACTGAAGCGATCGCCACGCACCACCGGGCTGGCCGCCGCGATAGCGGCGACGACCCGCTCTACGCCCGAACCCGGCGCGCCCCATACGAACATGGGGCGACTGCCGACGTCGGCGGCAACCTCGCCCAGCGCCGGCCAGCTCAACGGGGCCTTGGCCTGCGGCGGCAACGGCAAGCGCATGGAGGCTTCGTTGGCATGCAGGCTGGTCCAGGTGGCCAGCGCGGCGGCGTGCTGACCGGCACGGTCCTGCACCGCGCCCAGCCAGGCGCGCAGGCCCGGCTTGGCCTCGGCCGGAACCTGCTCGATCAGCTGCTCCACGTGCGCCACAGCCGCCGCCGGGTCACGCGCCAGCAGGGCCTCGACCACGCGCATTTCACCGCTGCTGCGGCCGGGCTCCAGCGCAATGATCCGACGCGCAATGGCTTCCGCGGCGGCGGCATCGCCGGCCATGTCGTGCAGGCGCAGGCGCGCTTCCAGCGCCGGCAGGTGATCCGGCACGGCCGCGATCCAGCGATCGGCCACGGCGGCGGCCTCGGCACTGCCAACCACTTCGATGGCCAGGCGGGCCATCCACAGGTTGTGTTCCTGCGGGTGCGTTTCCAGCGTGGCGTCCAGAGTGTCGCGGGCCTGCTGCTCGCGGCCCAGGCGCTGCCAGGCCATCAGCAGCAGCTGCAGGGTCTGGCGGTCGGCCGGCCACTGTTCCAGCACCGGCAGCAGGTGTTCCAGCGCCTGCAGCGGCTGGCCCGACTGCAGGGCCAGCTCGCCGGCCAGGCGGTGCATCGCCGGGGTGTCGGTCTCGGGCTGGGCCAGCACCTGGCCCACGATGGCGGCGGCGTTTTCGGTATTGCCCTGGCGCAGGGCCAGCTGCACCAGCAGGCCCTGCAGCGAAGTGATGGCCGGGTTGATCTCCAGCACGCGGCGGAAGGCCTGTTCGGCAAACGCCAGCAGGTCCTTGCCCATATAGGCAAAGCCCAGCGCATAGAGGATGCGTGCATCGTTGGGCAGCGCCTGGCTGGCGGCCGAGAGCAGCGCCAGCGCACGGTCGGCATCATTGCGGCGCAGCGCGATCATGCCCTGCAGCGCCACCACTTCGGCGTTGTCTTCCTCGACGCGCGCGGCGGTGCGGGTGATCCGCTCGGCCTCGTCCACATCGTTGCGCGACAACGCCAGGTGGGCCTGCATCAGGTAGGCCGACAGTTCGTTGGGATTGAGCTCTGCGGTGCGGTCCAGCGCGCTGTTGGCGGCGTCGAACTGGCGCAGCGCCAGCAGCAGGCCGGCGTGCTGCAGATGCAGTTCGGCGTTGTCCGGGGCCAGCTCCAGCCCGCGCTGCAGGCTGACGAGCGCTGCGTCGTGCTGGCCCTGCTGCTGCAGCGCCAGCGCCAGCCAGCGGTGCGCCTGCGGCTGCTCCGGCTCGGCCTGGATCCATTCGCGCGCCAGCTGCGCGGCTTCTTCCACTGCGTTGCGGCGCAGGGCTTGGAGAATAGTGTCTTGCATGACGGTCCGGCTTGGGGTCAAACCCCGATTGTAGAACACCGGCGCCGGCGCGCCGGGCCGTGCCTCAGCGCAGCGCTTCCAGGCTCAGCCGCTGGGCCACCCAGCGTTCGGAGAAGCCATCGCCGCGCCAGTTTTCCAGGAAGCCGCAGTGGCCGCCCCACGGGGCGATTTCCAGCCGGGCATGGGCCGGCAGGCGCCAGCCGTGGAAGGTGGCGTAGGGAATGACCGGGTCGTCCTGGGCCATCAGGATGTCGGCCGGCACTTCCAGCCCGGCCAGGCGGTCGCCGGCGATGGAATAGCCGTCGAAGTAAGCCTGCAGGGTGCCGAATTCGGTGTGGTGTTCCACCAGCCAGGCGGTCAGCGCGCGGATGTCCAGCTTCAGCACGCGGTCGTCCCAGTCGCTCAGCTCGGGGAACAGGTCGCGCTTGCGGCGCAGCGAGCCGGCCCATTTGCGGCGGAAGTACCAGTCGTACATCGCCGGGCCGTTTTCGATGCTTTCCATGGTGATCGCCGGGTCCAGCACCGGGCAGACTGAAGCCACCCGCCGCAGCGGCACCCCGGCCGACGGCGCGCGCAGCGCCAGCCGCAGCACGAAATTGCCGCCCAGCGAGTAGCCGGCGGCCACCAGCGGCAACTGCGGCCAGCGCCGGGCGATGTCGCCGGCGGCGTGCACCACTTCGTCGATGCGGTTGGAGTGGAAGATGCCGGGGTTGAGGTGGTGGGTGTTGCCGTGGTCGCGGAAGTTCAGGCGCACCACGTCGTAGCCGGCCTCGAGCATGCGCGCGGCGGTCATGCGCATGTAGCTGGATTCGGAACTGCCTTCCCAGCCATGCAGCAGCAACGCCATGCCGACCGGTTCACGGCCCTCGATGCGGCTGTGCCAGCCCTGCAGCCGCACGCCTTCGCCGCCGTCCAGGATCAGCTCTTCGGTGAGCGCACCGGTGGCGGCCAGCAGCACCAGGCCGCGCTGCATGCGCATGCGGCTGGAGCTGAGCATCGACTGCAGGTGCGGGTTGCGCAGCCAACGCGGCGGACAGTAGTCGGCAGCGGTCAGCATCGCGCTATTGGGCGTTCATGGCCGCCACGATGCGCGCACGCGAGGTTTCCGCGATGCGGCGGCGGCCTTCCAGGTCATGGGTGCCAATGGGCGCGAGGAAATGCACCTCGGCCCGCCGTGCCGGTTCCCCCAGCAGACGCAGGAAGTTGGCGAAGAAGCTTTCGCGCTCGCCGAACGCGACCACGGTCTGCGCGTCGCCGCGCACGCCGTAGCGCAGCGCCACCGGCTGTACCGGCACCTGGGTTTCCACTGCGGCCTGGAAGATGCGGGCGTGGAACGGACCCACTTCATGGCCACCGCGGGTACGCCCTTCCGGGAACACGCCCACGGCCTTGCCTTGCTGCAGGCGCTCGACCATCAGCTGCATCACCCCGCCCAGCGATTCGGTGCTGCCACGCTGGTGGAAGATGGTCTGCCCGCGTGCGGCCAGCCAGCCGACCACCGGCCAACCGGCGATTTCGCGCTTGGCCACGAAGCCCATCATGCGCTGGCTGTGCAGCATGGAGATGTCCACCCAACTGACGTGGTTGGCCACGAACAGCACCGCGCCCGGCAACGGCGTGCCGATGCGGTGCAGGCGGAAGCCGAAGATCCACATCAACCCGCCCGACCAGGCATTCACCAGCAGGTGCTCCAGCGTACGCCCGCCCACGCGCAGGTTGCCCCACGGCGGCAGCATGCCGATCAGGAGCAGCGGAAGGAACAGCAGCAGGTGGACCAGCAGCAGGGGAACGCGGTACAGGTAACGGCACACACGCGCCACGCCGCCACGCGAGGCCGAAGGGGGGGAAGTCATCCGCGAACGATACCCGAGCGCTGCGGGGTCTGCCAGCGTGGCGGGCCATCCGCCACAGCAGGTCAAGCCGGGCTCAGCCCGGGCGGGCCGCCGGGACCACGGCCAGGGTCAGCCGCGAGGTGCAGACCAGCTTGCCGGCCTCGTCTTCGATGCGGATGTCCCACACGTGGGTGCTGCGGCCCACGTGCACGGCCCGCGCGGTACCGGTGACGGTGCCACCGCGCTGGGCGCGGATGTGGTTGGCGTTGATCTCCAGGCCCACGCAGACCTGTTCGCGGGTATCCACGCACAGGTTGCCGGCGCTGCTGCCCAGGGTTTCGGCCAGCACCACCGAGGCGCCCCCGTGCAGGATGCCGTAAGGCTGGCGGGTGCGCGCGTCGACCGGCATGGTGGCCTGGACCCAATCGTCACCGGCGGCGGTAAAGACGATGCCAAGGTGTTCGATCAGGGTGTTGCGGCTGAGCGCGTTGAGCGCCTCGATCGAAACCGGCTCGCGGAATACCTGGGACATGCGCTGCTTCCTTGGAACGAAGAGTATTACAGGATGGGCACCAGGCCGGCGCCGAACGCGGTGAGCATGCGCACCAGCAGCCACTTCGGGCCGACGTTGACCTCGGGGAAATCGCCCACGGCCACATAGCAGCGGTGGAAGTCCGGGTCCTGGCGGCGCAGCGGCTCGGGGCAGTCCGGGCCGGGCTGGAATTCGTAATCGGTGGCGTAACGCCACGGCCAGAAATCGAGCACGGGCAATGCTTCGGAGGCCTTGCCCACGCTGTAGTTCAGGCCCGACAGCACCGGCGGCTTGGTCCGCGGCGCCACCACCCAGGAGTTCTTGGGGTGGATGTCGCGGAGGATGCTCTGCGCCAGCGCTTCGGCAAACGCCGGGTCATCGATGATCACCGCGCCCTCGGTGTTGTAGTTCTCGCTGCGCGGGTCGAAGTTGTGGGTGCCGATCACGCCGATGCGGCGGTCCACCACCAGTGATTTGGCGTGCAGGCCCATGCGCGCGCCGCTGCGGGTCACCGGCAGCGGCTTGTTCACCGCCTTGGTGCCCAGGAACGAAGGCCGGGTTTCGGCACGCAGCACGCGGCGTTCCACCACGCTGCCGTCGGTACGGCGGCGCGCGGCCGGGCCGGGGGTCGGCTGCGGGCGGCCGCCGGCGTCGTCGGTGGCAGGCACGGTGCCGGCGTCTTCCTGCGCCACGAGCGGTGCGGTGGCACCCGTGGTGTCCGCGCTGCGCCGGTTGCTGCCGCTGCCGCGCGCGTTGCTGCCGGCCGCGCTGCCACCCAACAGGCTGCTGCGCCCACTGTCGGTGCTGGGCGTGGTGCCCAGCGGGGCCGGCACCAGGTTGCGGTAGTCGACCGGCGCATCCAGCGGGAACGGCTTGAATTCGTAGATGTTGAAGCCCAGCTCGCGCATGTTGCGGCGCTTGTACTTGTAGGACAGCGCGTAGACGATCGGGTTGTCGGTGGCGGCCAGGCTGTTGGTGGAGACCACGATGCGCGGCGGTTGTTCGCGCTTGCGCAGTGCCTCGAACAACTTGCGCGCCGGCTTGGACAGCACCAGGTACGGGGTCTGCAGCAGCACTTCGCTCTGCGCGCCGGCGATCAGCGAATCCAGCTGCGGCTCGGTCACGTGCTGGCCGTTGGCCGGCTGGCTGGCACGCTCGCGGCGGTGCTTGCGCGGCAGGTCGGCCACATAGCGGACCGAGCGCACCGGCAGCGCGGTATCGACGAACATGCGCTGGATGTAGGCCGGGTCGATCGCCTCATCGATCACCTGTTCCACCCGCGCCGGGCGGCGGTAGTCGGCCGGCGGCATGGCCGGGGCGCCCTGCTTGAGCAGGGTATTGCCCACATCGTTCAGGCGCTCGGCCGGCACGCTGCGCTGGGCGCGCCAGAACGCATCGAAGTTGGCTGCCATGCCGCGCGCTTCGGGGCCGGCCAGCAGTACGTCGCGGTCGCGGAAGTTGTATTCGCTGTCCCAGTCGTAATAGTCGTCCTGGTAATTGCGCCCGCCCACCACGCCCAGCGCATCATCGATCACCAGCAGCTTGTTGTGCATGCGCTGGTTGAAGCGGCGGAAACAGCAGATCACGCTGCCGGCGTAATCGGCGTAGTTCAGCCGCGCCTTGCCGAACGTCGGGTTGTAGACGCGTATTTCGAAATTCTGGTGGCTGCTGGCCAGCGCGGCCAGGATCTCCAGGTCGGAGATCGCCGAGAGCTGGTCGATCAGCACCCGCACCTTCACCCCGCGCCGCGCGGCGGCCAGCAGTTCGTCCAGCACCAGCCGGGCGCTGTCGTCCTTGTCGAAGATGTAGGTCTGCAGGTCGATGCTGCGGGTGGCGCTGCGGATCAGGTTGATGCGCGCCACCAGCGCGGTTTCGCCCTCGTCCAGGATGGTGGCGTAATGGCGAGGCGCCGCTTCGGTGGATTCGCTGAAGGCCTGCCCGCCCAGGGCGCGCAATGGCGAATCGAGCGCGCAGCGGTCGGGCTTGTCGCAGTCCACCGCATGGGAACGCGCCTGCGCCGCAATGCCGGCCGCGCGCTCGCGCTGCGCGTTGGACAGCGACGCACAGCCGCTGCCCAGCAACAGGATTGCCAGCACGATCACCCGCAGCAGGGGATTCACGGTTTCAGCGCCTCGTTGAGACGCGCACGCAGGACGAAGGTCACTCGATCACTCAGGGCTAGCTGCCAGCTGTCCATCCCATACCGGCCACGCTGGACGGTACCGCGGCTGACCACATCGCAATCATACCCGGCCCGGGGGCAGGACGCCGGTTCCACCTGCAGGGTCTCGGGGTGGGATACACCCCGCAGGATCAGCCGGCCATGGATGCCGCCGCCCTTCTCGACCAGCTGCGGGTCGTAGGGCACTGAATCGAATTCGACCACCGGGTAGCGCCCGGCGTCGAAGAACTCCTCGCCCCGCATCCAGCCGGTGTAGCGGTCCTTGCCGGGAATCTCCACGTAGCCGGTGAACATGCGCAGGTGGACCTGGTGGCGGCCATCGGCCAGCACGTCGATGCGGCCTTCAAAGCGCGGGAACACCCCTTCGATGCGCTGGCCCAGCCGGGTGCGGATCTCGAAGCCCAGGCGCGAGCGCGCCGTATCCAGCTCCATCACGTGTCTGGGTGCGGCCTGGGCCGGGGGCAGGGACGTCACCGGGGGTTCGGCACGCGCCGCCCCCGCCGCCAGCCCGAGCAGACAGCACAACAGGGTTCGTACTGCTGTCACGGCTTACGGCCACCAGAACGCGGTCAGGCTCGCAACGCCGGGCTCGATGGCAGTGTCCCTGGGAATCTGCAGTACCGCTATCCCGCCCGGGGCCATGCCGCGGTATTCGCTGCTGCTGCCGTCGCTCATCAGCGCCACCAGCTGCTCCAGTGCGGGGTTGTGCCCGACCACCAGCAGCCGATCCACGTCCCTGCGGTCATCGACCAGGGCAGCCAATGCACCGGGCGTCGCCTCGTAAATCCCGTCGTCCAAGCGCTTTTCGACGTTGCCGATGACGCCCAGCACCGCTTCGAGGGTCTCGCGGGTACGGCGCGCGGGTGAATACAGCACGCAGTCGGGCAGCAGGTTGTTGTCTTTCAGCCATTTGCCGGCGGCTTCGGCTTCGGCCAGCCCGGTCGACGACAACGGCCGGTCAAGGTCGGCCTGGCCGGTACCCGCAGGTTCGGCATGGGCGTGGCGCAGCAGGATCAGTTCTCGCATAAGGCTCTCTTCTGGCTCAGGCAATCTTCAACCACTTCAACAGTGGCTCCCAGTCACTCTGGTGCTCGCGCACCTGCGCGGAGCGGTAATCGAACAGGCTTCGGCCCAGGCCGGTCATGACCACGTAGCCCTGGGTATCGCGCAGCTTGGCAACGACCGGGTACGGCCACTCCTCCAGCATCTGCTCGGCCTGGCGGGAGGTCTGGGTCCACGGTTTGGTGCGGTTGAGCACCAGCCCCACCGGCAGCTTGCGCTTGTGCACGCGCGGCACCTTGGACAGGGTGTTCAGGAAGCCGACGATGGCTTCGATGTCCAGCGCCGAGGGCAGCACCGGCACCACCACCGCGTCGGCCACGTCCAGGAAGGCGTCCAGCTCACCGGCGCGGGCGCCGGCGGGGGCATCGATGACCAATACCTCGGTGTCGTCAGGCACGTGCTTGAGCGGGTGCTTGCCGCTGGCATCAATGGGCAGCACCGCGCTTTCCAGCCCGGCACGGCGTTCTGCCCAGCGGGTGCTGGAGCCTTGCGGGTCGGCGTCGGCCAGTACGGTCCGTTTGCCGGCCAGGGCGGCCTGCGCCGCCAGGTGGGTGGCAATGGTGGATTTACCCACCCCACCCTTGGAACCGGCTACCAGGATCGTCTTCATGCCAGCCTCGCTTCCGGGGAACGTGACCCGAGCGTACACCGCCCTCCGTGATGGAGATAGTCGCGCGGCTGAACCTCCTGCATCCCGCGCCGCTTTGCTATCGTGCGCGATCCAATGGACTGCAAGCCGGCATGAGCGAGTTACAGGACCTCAGCGCGTTGATCCGCGCCAATACCCCGCTGATCGTGATCGAGACCCAGGACGAGGGTCGTGTGGTGGAGCTGTTCCGGCAGACCCTGATGCATGTCTGGCGGGCCCTGCACCGCTGGTCCATCACCGAAGGCCTGCGCCGGATCGACATGGACCGCGAGGACGACGCGGTCGGCCCGCCCGATGCCAGTTCGGCCCTGCAGATGATCCGCCAGGCCGACCAGCGCGGCATCTACCTGCTGCTCGATTTCCACCCCTACCTGGGCTATGCCAGCCACCAGCGCGCGCTGCGCGACCTGATCCAGCGCCGCCACTGCGAGGCCCACGTACTGGTGCTGATCGGCGCCAAGGTGGAGCTGCCGGCCGAGCTGGAGGCGCTGGCCACCCGCTTCAACCCGCGCCTGCCCGACCCCAACGCGCTGCTCAAGATGCTGCGCGAGGAAGTGGCCGCCTATGCGCGCGAGAACGGTGGCCGCCGGGTTGAAGTGGACAACGATGCGGTCAAGAAGATCCTGCACAACCTGCGCGGGCTGAGCCTGGTGGATGCACGGCGGATCGCCCGCCAGCTGATCTTCGCCGACGGTGCGATCAGCCAGGATGACCTGCCGCAGCTGGCGAAGCTGAAGTTCGAGCTGCTCAACCGCGCCGGGCATCTGCATTACGAATACGACACCACCCGCTTCGCCGACGTGGCCGGGGCCAACCGGCTCAAGCGCTGGGTCAACCAGCGTCGCCCGGTGTTCCTGGGCGGCCAGGGCCCGGCCGGGCTGGACCCGCCCAAGGGCATGCTGCTGCTGGGCGTGCAGGGCTGCGGCAAATCGATGCTGGCCAAAGCCACCGCCGCCGGCTTCGGGGTGCCGCTGCTGCGCCTGGACTTCGGCAGCCTGTACGACAAGTTCCACGGCGAAACCGAGAAGAACCTGCGCGAGGCGCTGGCCTCGGCCGAGCAGCTGGCGCCGTGCGTGCTGTGGATCGACGAGATCGAGAAGGGGCTGGCCAGTGGTGGCGAGGACGGCGGCGTGTCACGGCGCGTGCTGGGTCACCTGCTGACCTGGCTGGCCGAGCGCAAGAGCCAGGTGTTCATCGTGGCCACCGCCAACCAGGTGCATGAACTGCCGCCGGAGCTGCTGCGCAAAGGCCGCTTCGACGAGATCTTCTTCGTCGACCTGCCCGATGCCAACACCCGGGTGGAGCTGCTGCGGCTGCACCTGGGCCGGCGCACGCTCAATGCCGACGATTTCGCGCTGCCGGCGCTGGCGGCGGCCAGCGATGGTTTCTCTGGCGCGGAAATCGAACAGGCCGTGGTGGCCGGGCTGTACGCGGCACATGCCGAACAACGTGCGCTGGACACCGAACTGCTGATGACCGAGATCCGCGGCAGCCGCCCGCTGTCGGTGCTGATGGCCGAACAGGTCAACGGCCTGCGCGACTGGGCACGCGGGCGTACCGTCAGCGCGGACGAATAGACCACGCTCCAGCACGGTGCGGCCACCGGCTTCGAGCAGGGTCGAAGCCGGCGTAACCTGCGGGTGTTACGGCCAAGCCGGCGGCTGCGCCGCCCAGGCCTGCTGCACTTCGGCCAAGGTGGCACGTTCACTGTCGCGCCAGCCCGGCAGTGCCTGCGCGTAGCCGTCGCTGGTGCTCCAACGCTGCGGCTCGGTGCGCACGGCGGCGGCGTACCACTTCACCGCTTCTTCCTTGCGACCCAGCGTCCACAACGCCAGCGCGTAGGTCTGCGGCACCCACGATGCGTTGCCGCGCAGACCCTGCTGGGCGCTGTGCCACTGCACCAGGGCCGCCTCGGCGTCACCCTGGCGGAACAGATCCCAGCCATGGTTCCAGCGCACCATGCGGCCCGGCACCGAGGTACCCGGCGCATTCTTTTCCGCATCGGCGTACAGCTCGCGGCCCAGCTCCGGGCGGCCCTGTGCATAGGCCACGCTGGCCAGCTGCACGGTGGCTTCCAGCGCCTTGCGGCCACGTTCGCGTTGTTTCATCAGCTGGTCGACGACATCGCTGCTGTCGGCCGGCACGACCACGGGCGTGACCGCAGCCACGTCGTCATCGAAGTAGAACTCCTGCAATGCCGGCAACGATTGCGCTGCCGCCCCGAACACATTCATCCCCGCCGCCAGCACCATGCCGGTCAGCATCTTTCTTGCCACTGCCATACAAACTCCCCCAGGTTGTCACAACAACCTCCCTCCCCGATCCTAACCGCAGCTCGCCCGCGGTGCGAGTCCCGAAGGCCAGAAAATGCCCGGCTGATACAATTCCGCCCTTTCCGGCCGCCCTCGCGGTGGCCGTGCCAGCCGTCAGCACGGGCCAGCCATGACCAGTACCGCCGAACTCACCTCGCCTTCGTCCGCCAACCTGCCTGCCGGGCCGCTGGACGACAGCTACACGCTGGACCACAAGTACACCCGTACCGATGGCCGCATTTACCTGAGCGGGGTGCAGGCGCTGGTACGCCTGCCGCTGATGCAGCGGCTGCGCGACCAGGCCGCCGGGCTGGACACCGCCGGCTTCATCAGCGGCTACCGCGGCAGCCCGTTGGGCGGCTTCGACCTGGAACTGTGGCGCGCCCGCCAGCACCTGGAGGCGGCGAAGGTGAAGTTCACCCCCGGCCTCAACGAGGACCTGGGCGCGACCATGGTCTGGGGCACCCAGCAGACCAACCTGTTCCCCGGGGCCAGGGTCCAGGGCGTGTACGGCATGTGGTACGGCAAGGGCCCCGGCGTGGACCGCTGCGGCGATGTGTTCAAGCACGCCAATGCGGCGGGTACGTCCGTGCACGGTGGCGTGCTGGCGCTGGCCGCCGACGACCACGCCTGCCGCAGCTCCACCCTGCCGCACGGCAGCGAAGATGAATTCGTCAGCGCGATGATGCCGGTGCTAAACCCGGCCGGCGTGCAGGACATCCTGGACATGGGCCTGCTCGGCTGGGCCATGAGCCGTTACACCGGGCGCTGGATCGGCTTCAAGACCATCGCCGAGACGGTGGAATCGTCCGCGTCGGTGCAGGTGGACCCGTTCGCGCGCCGGATCGTGCTGCCGGAAGACTTCGAAATGCCCGCCGGCGGGCTCAACATCCGCTGGCCGGACCCGCCGCTGGACCAGGAAATGCGCCTGCACCGCTATGCGGTCAAGGCCGCCCAGGCGTTCGCGCGGGCCAATGGCATCGACCGGGTGGTGATGGATTCGCCGCGTGCGCGGCTGGGTATCGTCACCACCGGCAAGAGCTACCTGGACGTGCTGCAGGCGCTGGAGTACCTGGGCCTGGACGAGCGCGCCTGCGCCGACATCGGCATCCGCGTGTACAAGGTCGGCATGACCTGGCCGCTGGAACCGGAAGGCATCGCGCGCTTCGCCCAGGGGCTGGAAGACATCGTGGTGGTGGAGGAGAAGCGGGCCTTCATCGAGCGCCAGATGAAGGAACAGTTCTACAACTGGCCGGCCAGCTGGGGCCAGCGCCCGTCCATCGTCGGCAAGTACGACGAAGCCGGCCAGTGGATCCTGCCGTCCACCAATGAGCTCACCCCGGCCACCATTGCCGGCGTGATCGGCCGCCGCATCCAGCGCTTCTTCACCAATGACTCCATTGAACAGCGCCTGCGCTGGATGGATGCCAAGGAGGCCGAACTGGCACTGCCGCGCGCCAGTTTCCCGCGCGTGCCGCATTACTGCTCGGGCTGCCCGCACAACACCTCCACCCGCGTGCCGGAAGGCTCGCGTGCGCTGGGCGGGATCGGGTGCCATTACATGGTCACCTGGATGGACCGCAGCACCGACACCTTCACCCACATGGGCGGTGAAGGCGTGACGTGGGCCGGCCAGGCCGCGTTCACCGATACCGAACACGTTTTCCAGAACCTGGGCGATGGCACCTATTTCCACAGTGGCTCGCTGGCGATCCGCCAGGCGATCGCCGCCGGGGTCAACATCACCTACAAGATCCTCTACAACGACGCGGTGGCCATGACCGGCGGCCAGCCGGTGGACGGCACCCTGACCGTGCCGCAGATCGCCCACCAGATGCGCGCCGAAGGCGTGCAGACGATCGTGCTGGTGAGCGATGAGATCGGCAAGTGGAACAAGCGCGAGCTGTTCCCCGAGGGCGTGGAATTCCATGACCGCGCCGAGCTGGATGCGGTGCAGAAGCAGCTGCGCGAGGTGAAGGGCACCAGCATCCTGATCTATGAGCAGACCTGCGCCACCGAGAAGCGCCGCCGCCGCAAGCGCGGCAAGCTGGTGGACCCGCCGAAGCGCGTAGTGGTCAATTCGCTGGTGTGCGAGGGCTGCGGCGACTGCGGCCAGAAGAGCTTCTGCGTGTCGGTGCTGCCGAAGGAAACCGAATTCGGGCGCAAGCGCGATATCGACCAGTCCAACTGCAACAAGGACTATTCCTGCACCACCGGTTTCTGCCCCAGCTTCGTCACCGTGCACGGCGGCACGCTGCGCAAGGGCTCGCGCAGCGAGCGCAGCAGCCTGCTCGACAACCTGCCCGCGCCGACCTTCCGCAGCACGCTCGAGCAGCCCTGGAACATCCTGATCACCGGCGTGGGCGGCACCGGCGTGGTGACCATCGGCGCGCTGCTGGGCATGGCCGGGCACCTGGAAGGCAAGGGTGCCAGCGTGCTCGACCAGACCGGACTGGCCCAGAAGGGTGGCGCGGTCACCACGCATATCCGCATCGCAAGGCGTCCGGAAGACATCCATGCGGTGCGCATCGCCGCCGGCGAAGCCGACCTGGTGGTGGGCTGCGACATGGTGGTGGTCAACGACTACTGGGCGCTGTCGAAGGTGCGCGCCGAGCGCTCGCAGGTGGTGCTCAACACCTATGAAGCCATGCCGGGCACCTTCACCACCCGCCCGGACATGCAGTTCCCGGCGGCCGACATCATTGCCGGCATCCGCGTGGCACTGGGCGGCCGCGACCCGCTGCTGCTGGATGCCACCCAGCTGGCCACCGCGCTGCTCGGCGATGCGATTGCCTCCAACCTGTTCATCCTGGGCTACGCCTGGCAGCAGGGGCTGGTGCCGATCTCGTTCGAGGCGCTGATGCGCGCGGTCGAGCTCAATGGCGCAGCAGTCGCGATGAACCAGCAGGCATTCGCGTGGGGCCGGTTGGCCGCCGTGGATCCGCAGGCGGTGCAGCAGGCCGCCGGTCTGGTCCGCAACGGCCATACCGATACCGAGCGCACCCCGGGCCCGCTGCATGACCTGCCGCCGGGCGAGTGGGAAGGTAACGAATGGGGCGCCACCGCCGCGCCGCGCGAGACCGGCGACGAGCGCGAACTGCGCGGCCTGCCCGGGCATGGCGGCGGCAGCGACGTGGCATTCCTGCCGCTGGATGACGAGCGCCTGTCGCGTTCGCTGGATGAGCTGGTGGAACGCCGCGTGCGCTTCCTCACCGAGTACCAGGACGCGGCCTATGCCGCGCGCTACCGCGCGCTGGTCGACCGCGTGCGCACGGCGGAGTGGGACAAGGCCGGCAGCACGGCGCTGACCGAAACCGTGGCGCGTTACTACTTCAAGCTCATGGCCTACAAGGACGAGTACGAAGTGGCGCGTCTGTACACCAGCGGCGAGTTCCAGCGCCGCCTGCAGCAGCAGTTCGAGGGCGATTTCCAGGTGCACTTCCACCTGGCCCCGCCGCTGTTCGCGAAGAAGGACGAACAGGGCCGCCTGATCAAGCAGGAATACGGGCCGTGGATGCTCAAGGCGTTCGGGCTGCTGGCCAAGCTTAAGTTCCTGCGCGGTGGCACGTTCGACATCTTCGGCCGCACCGAAGAGCGCCGGGGCGAGCGCCAGCTGATTGCCGATTACGAACAGACCGTAGCACTGCTGCTGGAAGGGTTGAGCGATGACCGCGTTGCGTTGGCGGTCGAGATTGCCAGCATTCCGGAACATATCCGCGGCTATGGGCATGTAAAGGAAGCACACCTGCACAAGGCCAAGGCGCGTGAAGCGGTGCTGCTGGCGCAGTGGCGCAACCCGAAGGCACTGCATATCGTGCAGGTGGCGTAATCGCTGACCCTGCGTAGCAGGGCGATGCGTTTTCGAACGCAGCGCCCTGACACCCGGAACGTGCGCGCACCCCCAGGGTAGAGCGGAACGTTGGTCCGATGCGCGCGAAGCGCGCTGTCGCCCGCGTTCGCGATTTCCGGCATCCCGCAAAAGGCAGCGGACCAACGGTCCGCTCTACCGCCCGCCGCCGCTGTGTCGCACGGATCCGGCACACCGAAAGTGTGCCACTCATTCCACGTTGCACCACGGCGGCGCAATGCCGCTCCTGTCACGGCCCACACTGAGGCTACACTTGCATCACGCCTGCCAGGTGACCCGCCGACGCTGCACAAGCGCAAGCCGCACGCCCTGTTGCGGGAAACACCGATGCCCTAAGGGCGCAAAGACAAGGAAGCTGACATGCCGAAGATGCCCCTGCAGGTCGCCGCTGTCGCAAGCCTCGCGCTGGCTGCTTGTGCAACGCCCGGGGCGGCAACGTCCCAGCCCACGGAGATTCAGGAGAGCAAGCCAATGCACGGTGCACGCTATACCTACCCCGACCCTCCGGTCGTGACCAGCGGTGAGCTGGTGTCCGAGGGCGATCCTGCCATCTCGGCGAAGATGAACTACAAGCCGGTGGAATGGCCGCTGCGGTTTGAGAAGCATAGCTTCAGCGCTCGCTGCTACGACACTCGTGAGTGTGAAGTTGTGTACGACAACCTGCGCCACGGTGACGCTCGACCCTCGCCGCCTGCCTCGACATACGGAGCCGACTACCTTGAAGGTTGGATGGGCGGGCACGGTGGAATCAGGAATTTCCCACCTGCCGCAAAAGTCTCCTGGGTTTCCAAGGATGGCACTTCACTCGAAGCCGAGATTGATATCGGAGACATCTTCAAGGATGGACTCATCCGGCATTTTGTTCCTAAAGAGGAGGTTGCTGACCTTCCTGATGGAAGGAACGAGAGCCCGCCTTCGATTCTCCTCGAGGTGAATGATCGTGTCATCCGCGTTTACATGAGGGCTTCTGTACCAACGAAGCTCCTCCAGAAGCACGGAAACCAGCACAGCATCACGCGTCGCGATCTTGTTCTGGTGAAGACATGCAGCTACTGAGCA
>NZ_JAGXKC010000390.1:0-275 GCF_019091045.1 Stenotrophomonas sp. GbtcB23
CTCCGGAGAACTCATGGGGATAACGGAACAGATGTTCGGAACGGAGGCCGACCTGCAGCAGCAATTCCATGACCCGCTCGGTGCGTTGGCTCGCCGTCATGTTGACGACATCCCTATGGATCACCAGCGGCTCGGCGACGATGTCGTGGATCGTCATCCGCGGATCAAGCGAAGCATAAGGGTCCTGGAAGACGATCTGCAGGCGCGATCGCAGCCGTCGCATCTGAAGCGGAGTGAGCCTGTGGATATCCGCACCATCGAAAAGGATGTTGCCG
>NZ_JAGXKC010000391.1:0-274 GCF_019091045.1 Stenotrophomonas sp. GbtcB23
TGCTGCTCACCCCGACCATCGTGCGCAACGCGCAGATTTACGCCGCAGACGCAGCCGAAAATTCAGCCAAAAGGTCTCCGTGCCCTGCTTAAAAGACAGAGCTAGCCTGAAGCATGACGCTTGAGCTGCAAAGTCAAATGACCGCTATCGACCTGTTACGCAGCTTATGTACGAGAATTTCTCGAGCGTGTCATCGATCCTAACTATCCAGAAGCAGCGGCCACCGTAACCGTCTTCCAACACCTTGAAATGATCCACTCCAGCTCCGATCTTC
>NZ_JAGXKC010000392.1:0-274 GCF_019091045.1 Stenotrophomonas sp. GbtcB23
TCCAGCGAGGCGAAGTTCGCGGTCTGCACCGGGTTCTGGTGGTTGCGCGCCTTGGTCACGCTCTTCCCAAACTGGCCGTCCGCCGATGCCTTAATCAAAGTGAGCACCACCTTGGCGCCATCGATGCTCTTGCCCGGATGCTGGCGCCCGAACTCGGCAGCCGACGCCACCGTCTGCGCGCCGTTGATGATGGACAAGCCGCGCACCTTGAACTTCTTGGCGCCACTCTTGTTAGCCTTCGGCTCGTTCAGGGCGCAGACGGCCGTGACGCCAT
>NZ_JAGXKC010000393.1:0-274 GCF_019091045.1 Stenotrophomonas sp. GbtcB23
CTGATGGCGCATCTGCGCGCATCCCCCGCCAACCTTGCCGCCTTCCTGGCGCCGATCGCGCCGGTCGCCTCCGCAAGCGATATCGACGGGCTGAGGGTGACGCTTGCCGACGGGCGGATCGTGCATTTTCGTCCCTCCGGCAATGCGCCGGAGATGCGCTGTTATGTGGAGGCGGCAAGCGAAGACGCCGCAAGGGCCCTGCTTGAAGAGGGGCTTGAATTGATCAACGTCTGGCTGGCGGACAGAGCGCCGTCCACCGCACGAGCTGGAGCAT
>NZ_JAGXKC010000394.1:0-274 GCF_019091045.1 Stenotrophomonas sp. GbtcB23
CCCTGACCCGGGGCGTACCCCCCCCCGCCTCCGAAGCCGCCGTTGCCGGACGCTTCCTCTCGTCGCTGCGGGAAGGGCGCCTCGCTGCGGAAGAGATCTTCGGCCTGCCGAAGGTCACCGAAAAGCCGAAGGACGGCATGGCTTTCCTGGCCGACCTCGAAAACGCGCTGCCGGCCGCCAAGATCGGGGCCTATGCGCAAGGGTTCGCGGTGATGGCCACCGCTTCCGCCGAATATAACAGGAACCTGCCGATGCCGACCATCGCCAAGATCTG
>NZ_JAGXKC010000395.1:0-274 GCF_019091045.1 Stenotrophomonas sp. GbtcB23
GTTGATGAGGGGCGGCACCTCGAAAGGACCGTTTTTTCTGACGGACGACCTGCCGCAAGATGTCGAGATCAGAGACAAGGTTCTGATCTCGGCGCTGGGCGCTGGCCATGCGTTGCAGATCGACGGAGTGGGAGGTGGCAACCCCGTGACGAGCAAGGTTGCGATCGTCGGGCGTTCCAGGCGCCCGGACGCCGATGTCGAGTACCTGTTCGCACAAGTCAGCGTTGAGGAAAGGCGTGTCGATACGACACCAAACTGTGGCAATATGCTTGCT
>NZ_JAGXKC010000396.1:0-274 GCF_019091045.1 Stenotrophomonas sp. GbtcB23
TCGCGGAGACAATTCGAAAGCCAAACCCGGCGGTCCGGTCGTTACCGAGCCGTTGCGCCGGGCGATCACCGGCTGCGTGCGTTCGATCGCCGGCGATGCGGAGGTCGAGGTCACGTTCGCGAACGAGCGTCCGGGCCTTGCCGGCGAGCGCATCCGCCTGCCGGAAATCTCCAAGCGGCCGACGGCGCATGAGCTTGCGGTCACCCGCGGGCTCGGCGACTCCATGGCGCTCCGGCTCGCCTGCCACGACACGAACGTGCATGCCAGCATGTCG
>NZ_JAGXKC010000397.1:0-273 GCF_019091045.1 Stenotrophomonas sp. GbtcB23
GATGCCTGCGGGCGCAATGCCGCAGTCTGGTCCAACTGACGGGTCGCCCTCATCCGGCTCCTGGACCGGTCGAAGGGCGTCACCTTCTTCCCGCTCGCGGTACTGCTGCTCACGCCTGCTCCAGCTCGACCAGTGTGCCGGAGAAATCCTTGGGATGCAGAAAGAGCACCGGCTTGCCGTCCGCACCGATCTTCGGGTTGCCGTCGCCGAGTACCCGGGCGCCGGCCGCCTTCAGCCGGTCACGGGCGGCGTTGGGTTCCTCCACCTCGTAAC
>NZ_JAGXKC010000398.1:0-273 GCF_019091045.1 Stenotrophomonas sp. GbtcB23
CGACAAAGCGGATCTCAGCAACTCTGAACTAACTTCCGCGTTCAAGCGCTACTTCGACAAAAACTCAACCATGTCCAATCGAGCGCGCTATTGCGGAATCGGCCTTGTTGGGTATGATTCGACGATGTATCCGGAGGCCAATGGCAGTGCTATTGCGGCAGAGTTGGCTGCTCAGGTAAAAATAGACAGCCAGGATTGGCTCCTCCAGGCCAAGAAACATGTGGAAAAAAGGAAAAACGAGAAGGTTGAGAGAGGGCTTTTGGGCGTGCCAGG
>NZ_JAGXKC010000399.1:0-273 GCF_019091045.1 Stenotrophomonas sp. GbtcB23
TCCCAGAGATAGGACGGAACAGCCTGACCATCGACGTCGCCGTCCATTGTCCGCACGAACAGGATAGCGCCGATAACCTTATCGCCCGAAAAGGCGGGCGCGCTCATGATGCGGACGCGCATGGCATGCACCAGGCGGAACATCTCCTCGTCACCCTGATAGTCGGACTCGGACACGCCATAAAGACGCAACGCTCCAGGTGTTGAACCACCGCTTTGGTCCAGCGCCGCAATGAATCCGGGCGCGGAACTCATCTTGTTCAACATCTTCGCG